>JBKHJU010000383.1:0-2957 GCA_046537985.1 Longimicrobiales bacterium | reverse complement strand
TCTCGACCCTGGACCACTTCGCCTCCAACTGGCAGCTTCCCGTCGGCGGGCTCTTCATCACTCTGGCGGCGGGATGGTTCATGACCCGGGACCAGACGGAGGGCGAGCTGGTCGACGGGACCGAGCCCGCGTGGTTCCGATACGGCGTGTGGAAGTTCTTCATCCGGTACGTGGCGCCGGTGGCGGTGGCGGCGATCCTGGTGGCGGTGGCCTTCTTCGGGGAGGACTTCACCTGATTCCAGGAGCGTGCCCCAGCAATGGGGCGAGCCGTGTTGTTCGGACACGCTCCCGGCCGGCCGCCGTATCCTCAGGGGACGTCGGTAGGTCGTTCGGAGGGACACCGTCGGGTCGATTCGGAGGGATACCGTCGGGTCGGTTCGGAGGGACACCGTCGGGTCGGTTCGGAGGGACACCGTGGGGCCGGTTCGGAGTAGGAACCAGGGACGGACCCCAGCCGTGATCGGGACTCTCACGAGGACGCGCACCATGCCGAAGCCGAAGGCGACGCTCCGATCCTGGATCGCGGGCCTTACGGCCCGTGGGGGAGCGCTTGGAAGAGCCCACGGCGAGGCGCCCGCGATGACCGGCGGGGTGCCGCTCCTTCTTTCGCTCGTCCTGGCGGCGGTCCCCCTCGTTCTCCTCCCGGGCCAGCATCTCGAGGCCCAGGTGGGCAGCCCCCGGCCCGGTGGTGCGACGGCCGGCGGCAGTCCCGGCGCCCCGGTGGTGGAGGCAAACCAGGGGGTCGTCGGCACCGACCTCCTCCTTCGGCGGCTGGACGGCGTGAAGCGGGTCCTCCTCATCGCCGCCCACCCCGACGACGAGGACACGAGCCTGATTACCGCCCTGGCCCGGGGATGGGGCGCCGACGTGGCCTACCTCTCCCTCAGCCGGGGAGAGGGCGGACAGAACCTCATCGGGCCCGAGCTGGACGAGGGCCTGGGGATCGTCCGGACCGGCGAGCTCCTGGCCGCCCGGAGCCTGGACGGCGGGCTGCAGTTCTTCAGCCGGGCCTTCGACTTCGGGTACTCCAAGAGCGCCGAGGAGACCTTCCGGTACTGGCCTCGTGACGAGGTCCTGGCCGACGTCGTCTGGTTGGTTCGGAAGTTCCGGCCCCAGGTCGTGGTCTCGATCTTCCCCCCCGACGACCGGGCGGGACATGGCCAGCACGAGGTGGCGGGCATCGTGGCCCACGAGGCCTTCGAGGTCGCCGGCGATCCGGGCCGCTTTCCCGAGCAGCTCGAGGGTCCCGATGCCGTCGAGGCGTGGACGGCCACGAAGCTCTACCGCTCCGCCCGCTTCGACCCCGAGTCGGCCACGACCCAGCTCCCCACTGGGGTCATCGATCCGCTCCTCGGCCGCTCCCACCACCAGCTGGCCATGGCGAGTCGCAGCCAGCATCGGTCCCAGGACATGGGCACGGCCCAGGACCCGGGGCCCCGGAACACCTATCTGGCCCTCGTGGAGAGCCGGGCCACCGGGGCCGTGGACGGAGGCCGGGAGCCGGAGGGGATCTTCGCCGGGGTCGACACCACGCTGACCTCGCTGGCCGAAGGGCTACCGGCGGAGCGGCGATCCGGGGTTCGGGACGGCATCGATCGCTACCGGGAGGCGCTCTCCGAGGCCGCCTCCACGAACAGCGCCGTGGACCCGGGCCGGACCGCCACCGTCCTCTTTCGAGCCGTGGACCCGCTTCGCACCGCGCTGGACGCCCTCGGGTCCGGCGCGAGCTCGGACGGCAATGACGAATCGCGGACCGGGACCGCTGCCCGCGAGGCCCGGTCCATCCTGGAGGGGAAGCTGGATCTGGCCGAGGAGGCCCTGCTCTCCGCGGGCCGGATCGTCGTGGATGCCCGGGCCCGGGACGATCTTGTGGTACCGGGCGAGACGGTCGACGTGGAGGTGACGGTCTGGAACAGCGGCGGCCTGTCCGTCCCCAGGGCCGAGCCCGTCCTGGATCTACCCCGGGGGTGGACGGCTCGACCCGTGCCCGAGTCCGAGCGGAGCGCGGAGGATCGAGGCTTCCGAGGAGGTCCCGGATCCGGCGAGGACGACTCCGATCGGACCGGGTTCGAGTGGATGACGGACCCCGGGCCCGTGGCGCCGGGCACTCTGGCCCGGTGGACCTTCCGGGTCCGGGTGCCGGAGGATGCGGAGCTCTCTCGGCCCTACTATCTGGAGGAGCCCCGGGACGGGGAGATGTATCGATGGCCGGAGGATCGCAACGTCTGGGGGTTGCCACGGAACCCTCCCGGGGTCCGCGCCGACGTGAAGGTGGTGCTCGCCCCCGGGGACCGGACCGGAGAGTCGGGTACCGGATCCGGCCCGGCGGCGGGAAGCGTCGAGCTGGGGGTGACCCGGTTCGTCGACCACGTGGGCGTGAACGACGCCACCGGAGAGTTCCGGACGCCTCTCCTGGTCACGCCGGCCCTTTCGGTCCAGGCCCGGCCCGGGATCATGGCGTGGCCCCTGGACCAGGAGGAGGCCCGGCCCGTGACGGTGGCGGTCCGGAACCAGGCCCGGGACGGCTTCCGGGGGCGCCTCCGTCTGGAAGCTCCCGACGGCTGGCGGGTGGATCCCGGCGAGGTACCTCTGGAGCTGGAAGCGCCCGGCGAGGACCGGAGCGTGACGTTCCAGGTCACCTCGCCGGGTGCGGCTGATGGCCCGCCGGGCCGATCGGGCGCCGGAGCCGACGCCGGGATCCACGAGCTGCGGGCGGTGGCGGTGGCCGACGACGGAACCCGGTTCGACGAGGGCTTCGACGTCGTCGACTACCCCCACATCGACCGGGATCTGCTCTTCGCCGACGCCGCGACCGAGGTCTCCATGTTCCCCTTGGACGTGGACGAGGATCTTCGGGTCGGATACGTCATGGGCTCCGGGGACGGAGGCGCCGAGGCCCTCTCCCAGATCGGGGTGGACGTCACGCTCCTGGGCTCGGACGCCGTTCGGGAGGGAGC
>JBKHJU010000382.1:0-2964 GCA_046537985.1 Longimicrobiales bacterium | reverse complement strand
GGGGTGAACCGCCCGGCCTCGCCCGCCTCGTAGAGGATCACCCGGGCCCCGGCCTCGAGCGCGGCCTTCCGGAGAGAGCCGTCGGGAGGCGAGTTGTGGAGCACCACCGGAGCCCCGAAGGCCAGCGCCAGCCGAAGAATCTCCTCGTCCTCCAGGTCGGCTCGGACCTGGGGGAGGTTCTCCCGCTGATCCGACCCGCAGTGGAAGTCGACGCCGTAGTCGCAGCTCTCCACCACCTCCGTCATGAAGAGGTGGGCGATGCGAGAGGCCATGGAGCCCTTCTTGCCACCGGGAAAGGACCGATTCAGGTCCCTTCGGTCCGGCAGGTACCGGGACCCGGACTCGAAGCCGTAGACGTTGACGATGGGGGCCGCCACCACCGTTCCGTCCAGGGTCTCGGGACGGAGCCGATCGAGGACCCGCCGGATGATCTCCACGCCGTCGAGCTCGTCGCCGTGGATGGCTCCGCTGAGCCACACCGCCCGCCCCGGCTTCCGACCGTGCACCACCTCCAGGGGGACGGAAAGGAGCGATCCCGTGGTGAGCCGGGCCACGGGAAGCTTCAGGTGCTCCCGGGTTCCCGGAAGCACCGTCCGGTCCCCGATCTCCAGGGGGGGGCGAGCCGTCGCGCTCACTCGGACTCGTCGGAGTCGCGCTGACCGAAGCCGATGCGGGAGGCGACTTCCGTCGCCTCCTCCTCCTGCGGGCGAGGGCCACGGGGCAGGTCGTCGGGATCCTCGCGACCACCGGGCTCGTCGTGCTCGTGGTCCGCGTGACCCTCGATGTACTGCACGATCGCCCCTGCCACGTCGACGCCGCTGGCCGTCTCGATCCCCTCCAGGCCCGGCGAAGAGTTGACCTCCATGAGAAGGGGCCCCCGGCTCGACCGGAGCATGTCCACCCCCGCCACGTCGAGGCCCAGGATCCGGGCGGCCAGGATGTTGGCGTCGAGCTGCTGGAACGCGTCGATGACGGATTCCGCGGCCTTCCGGGTCTCGGCGAGCACCACCCCTCGTCCCTGGGTCCCCTCCAGGAGCTTGATGATGAGGGGCGCTCCCCCTACGAGCTCGATGATCTCGCTCACGTCCTGGCCCGAGCGGGCGAAGCCCGTGACCGGCATTCCCAGGCCCTCCCGGGAGAGAAGCTGCAGCGACCGGAGCTTGTCCCGTGAGCGGGCGATGGCCTGGGACTCGGCCACGGTGTACACGCCCATGACCTCGAACTGCCGGACCACTGCGGTCCCGTAGAAGGTGATGGACGCCCCGATCCGCGGAATGATGGCATCGAAGACCAGGGGCCCGTCCCGACTCATGACCTTGGGTTGTCGGGCGGTGATGTCCATGTAGCAGCGGAGGGGGTTCACCACCCGCACCTGGTGTCCCCGCTCTTCGCCCGCTTCCCGGAGGCGGCTCGTGGAATAGAGAGACCGCTTTCTGGAAAGAATGCCGATCTTCCTGAGGACCGCCTCCTGGAAACCGTGGGTTTCTCGCCGAGAAAGGACCGGCCGGGGTCCACCAGGAAGTGTCCCCGGATGGCCTGCCGACCGAGGAGCATGCGAAAGCCCATGGTGTCTCGTCGGGTCAGCGTGACCTCGATGGGCCACCTCTGATCCATGAGCTCCACGTCGCTGACGATGACCCACCGAAGGGACTCCACCCCCGACGACGTCTTCACCTTCCGCTGGTCCACCACCTCCGCCTCGGCGCGTACCGTGCCCCGGAGCGTTCGCTGGATCGGATGGACGGCGAACCGCACCATCGAAACGCCCTTGCGACGGAAGCGCTCGATCTCGAAGGCGTGGAGGGACGAGGAGCGGGCACCGGTGTCGACCTTCGCCTTGATCCGGTCCACCCCCAGCTCCGGAAGGGCGACCCACTCCCTCCATCCGATGACCGGCGAAGACCCGTCCGGGTGGCGAGGAGGGCGACGAGGGCGACGAGATGGAAGTCGGCTCAAGGTCGACGCTGTCCTCTGTCGAAGTGCACTCGTCGGCTGTCGGAGCTCATCCCTCGGCATCCGGCGCTGGCGCGTCGCCGGTCCGGGACCGGAGCCCCCCGTCCGGGGCGGGAATCCGCCCTTCGGAACGGACGGGGTGTCGTATCGATTACCCTGAACCCCCCGGCGAGTGCGTCGGGTGGGTCGACCCGACCTTCCCTCCATATAATGAGAACCCGAGAGGCGCCTCGAGCGAGACGCTCTGCCGACGGCAAGCTGGAGAGAGCCCCTGGTCCACATGCGGAACCACCGGAACGATCGGCTCGGGGCCCGTCCTCACGGTCCGGCGCAGCCATGCGGGGGAAGCCGCCACACCCCCTTCACCGGGCCGGTATCCCCCCTCCCGATCCTGGTGCTTGTCCACCTCTCCCTCCTCCTCGTCCTCGCCCCCCGGGCGGTCCACGGACAAGCCCTCCCGGGAACCACCGATTCCTGCGATGGTCGCCTCGTCACCGCCATCGAGATCACGCCCCGGGATCCGTCGTCCCTCGAGCTTCCCCCGGGGCTGGACTGGGTCGCCGGGGCCGTCGGCCTCCTCCACGACACGTCCAGTCCCGGCGCCATCGAGAGCTTCCTCCTCCTCGAGGTGGGGGAGCCCTGCACCGAGGTATCCAGGGCGGAGTCCGAGCGGATCCTGCGCGCGCAGTCCTTCCTCGCCGACGCCACCGTGCGCGCCGTTCCGGATTCCAGCGATGGCGTCCGCATCGAGGTCGAGACGGTCGACGAGACCGCGGTCGTGTTCGGAATGGGGTTCCGGGGCCTGAAGCCCGAGTCGATCCGATTCGGAAACGACAACGTGGGCGGCCAGGGGCTCTCGGTCGCAGCATGGGTGGATCGGGGGTTCTCCTACCGGACGGGCCTCGGCATCCGCGCCGCCGCCAGCCAGGTGTTCGGCCGGCCCTACCGCGGGCAGGCTCGTGCCGAGCGTGCCACCCTCGGCAGCGAGCTCCGGGTCGAGCTCGGCGGCCA
>JBKHJU010000381.1:0-2967 GCA_046537985.1 Longimicrobiales bacterium | reverse complement strand
CCCCTGGGGCGAGCCCTCGGGGCAGATCGCCCGTTCGGTGATCCCGGGGCTGGTCCATGGATATCGCTTCGATCGCTCTACGCCCTGGGAGGAGCTGGACGAGGAGGTCCGGGAGGGCATCCTCCACGGCTCCGAGGGGATGAAGCTCCGCTTTCCCTACAAGAAGGGAGACCGGGAGGGGCACTACGAGGACACCTGGGACGGCGTGGCGGCCAACGTGGAACGGCGCTACCGGGAGACCGGGTCCAGCTCGGTGCGGAGCCAGATCGAAGAGTACATGACCACGCTCCCCTGTGCCGAGTGCGGGGGATCACGGCTGTCCCGCCAGTCCCGGTCCGTGACCGTGGGCGGGCGCTCCCTGGCCGATGTGGTGGAGCTACCCCTGGATCGGGCGCTGGCGTTCTTCGAGTCGCTGCGCTGTCCGCCGCTGCGCGCCGAGATCGCCCGACCGATCCTCCGGGAGGTGAGGGAGCGCCTCGGCTTCCTTCTGAACGTGGGGCTGGGCTACCTGGCCCTGGGCCGCTCGGCCGACACCCTCTCCGGGGGGGAGAGCCAGAGGATCCGCCTGGCCACCCAGGTGGGGAGCGGCCTGGTCGGCGTCCTCTACGTCCTGGACGAGCCCTCCATCGGCCTCCATCAGCGGGACAACCTGCGTCTCCTCGACAGCTTGAAGGCCCTGCGCGATCTGGGGAACACGGTCATCGTCGTGGAGCACGACGAGGAGACGATTCGGGCGGCGGACCACGTGGTGGACCTGGGGCCGGGGGCGGGACGCCGTGGGGGCGAAGTCGTCGTGGACGGGACGGTCGAGGACGTGCTGGCCGAGCCCCGATCGCTCACGGGGGCCTATCTGCGGGGCGATCGCGTGATCCCGGTGCCGGAAGAGCGGCGGAAGCCGGATCCGCACCGGATCCTCGCCGTCCGGGGAGCGAGAGAGCACAACCTGAAGGATCTGGACGTCGTCTTTCCCGTGGGCTGTTTCATCTGCGTGACGGGGGTCAGCGGCTCGGGGAAGTCCACCCTGGTCAACGAGACCCTGTACCGGGGCCTCGCCCGGAAGCTCTACCGTTCCAGGGCCCAGCCCGGGGACCACGACGAGCTCGAGGGCCTCGACGAGGTGGACAAGGTCATCGAGGTGGATCAGTCGCCCATCGGGCGCACTCCCCGGTCGAACCCGGCCACGTACACAGGCGCCTTCACGCCCATCCGGGAGCTCTTCGCTTCTCTTCCCGAGTCCCAGATGCGGGGATACGAGAAGGGGCGCTTCTCCTTCAACGTGAAGGGGGGGCGCTGCGAGGCGTGCAGCGGCGACGGGATGGTGAAGATCGAGATGCACTTCCTCCCCGACGTCTACGTCACCTGCGACGTCTGCGGCGGTCGACGCTACAATCGGGAGACCCTGGACGTCTACTACAAGGGAAGGAACATCGGCGATGTCCTGGACATGACCGTGGACGAGGCCCTGGAGTTCTTCGATGCCATCCCCCGGGTGCGGCGCAAGCTCCAGGTTCTCTCCGACGTGGGGCTCGGCTACATCCACCTGGGGCAGTCGGCCACGACCCTTTCCGGCGGCGAGGCCCAGCGGGTCAAGCTGGCTACCGAGCTGTCGAAGACCGCCACCGGGGACACCCTCTACATCCTGGACGAGCCCACCACGGGTCTCCACTTCGAGGACGTCCGGGTGCTCCTGGATGTCCTCCATCGCCTGGTGGACCGGGGCAACACTGTCATCGTCATCGAGCACAACCTGGAGGTCGTGAAGACGGCCGACTGGATCATCGACCTGGGCCCCGAGGGGGGAGAGGGGGGCGGCCGAATCGTCGTGGAGGGCTCCCCGGAGCGGGTGGCCGAGGATCCGGCTTCCCACACGGGACGCTATCTGCGGGAGATGCTGACCGTCGGAGTGACCTGACCGCGGGAACAGCCCGACGGCCGGAGGATCCTCACAGCCGGTGGGCCAGTCCGGCTGGGGTGGCCGCGGGGCCACCGTCGCGAGGAGGGGGGATTCTCGCGGGATATCCCGAGCGCGGATACCTTCTCGGCCATAGGTTGAGGTGAAACAGACGGGATTCGGGACCCGTACGGACTTTCGGGCCTGTACGGTCTTTCGGGAACGAGACTACTCACCGCCTGGAGCTGGAAATGGTGACGCGAGAGGATCTCGAGAGCTTCCTGATCCGCATGGATCTGGACTACGAGGAGCTGGACGAGGGCATGTATCTGGTGAAGAGCCGGAACGGGGGCCCCCCCATCGTCATCCATCACTCGGAGCCCCTCCTCCTGATCCGGGTCAAGGTCATGGACCTGCCCGATTCGGGCGAGGGACTCGAGGAGCTCTATCGGAGGCTCCTGGTTCTCAACGCGACGGACGTGGTCCACGGAGCCTACGGAGTCGAGGAGGACGAGGTGATCCTCTCGGACACCCTCGAGCTGGAGACCCTGGACTTCGCCGAGATCCAGGCTTCCCTCGAGAGCGTTCAGATGGCGGTGTCCAGCCATCTCGAGCAGATCAAGGCTCTCGCCGAGCACGAGGAGGACTGACTCCCATGGGAATCTTCCAGAAGCTCTCGACCCTGATCCGGTCGAACATCAACGACCTCATCGCTCGGGCCGAGAATCCCGAGAAGATGTTGAATCAGATCATCCTCGACATGCGGGAGCAGCTGGCCAAGGCGAAGCGGGAGGTGGCCGCCGCCATCGCCGACGAGCGGAAGCTGAGGGCCAAGCTCGAAGAAGAGGCGAACCAGGCCGGCGAGTGGGAGCAGCGGGCCCGGCTCGCAATCGGGGAGGGGCGGGACGATCTGGCGAAGCAGGCCCTCACGCGCCAACAGGAGCACTCGGACCGCGCCGCTTCCCTGGAGCGGACCTGGCGGGCCCAGGCCCAGGAGACTGAGAAGCTCAAGGCGTCCCTTCGGCGGCTGAACGACAAGATCGAGGAGGCGAAGCGGAAGCGGAACCTCCTCATCG
>JBKHJU010000380.1:0-2984 GCA_046537985.1 Longimicrobiales bacterium | reverse complement strand
GTCCTGGGTCGTGCCGCCTTCCGGGAGCTGGAGCTGAAGGTCGACGACCGGGCCCTGATTCCCCGGCCGGAGACGGAAGTGCTCGTGGACGAGGTGCTCCGGTGGGTGGAGGCGAACCTCGACGGGGGCGGGGACCTCCGAGCCCTGGACGTGGGCACGGGGAGCGGCGCCATCGCGCTTTCCCTGGCCCTGGAAGGGCCGTTCGGGGGGGTGGTGGCCACGGATCCGTCGGAGGAGGCCCTGGCGCTGGCCCGGGAGAACCGGGAGTCGGCGGGGCTGGTGGACGCGGTCGAGCTCCGGGCGGGATCCCTCTTCGAGCCCGTCGAGACGGGAGAGCGGTTCCATGTGGTCGTGTCCAATCCTCCCTACATTGCCCGGGAGGAGGCCGGCGGCCTGGCTCCCGAGGTCGCGGAATGGGAGCCGGACGCGGCCCTCTACGCGGGCCCGGACGGCCTCGAGATTCTCCGGCCCCTGATCCGGGAGGCGCACGGGGTGCTGCACCGGGGAGGACTCCTGGCCCTGGAGATGGCTTCGACCCGGGCCGAGGCGGTCTCGGCCCTCGTCCGGGAGACCGGGAGCTACGCCGAGGCGACGGTCCGAAAGGACCTTGCCGGAAGGGATCGGATCCTGCTGGCCGTTCGTCGGTAGCTTCGAGACGCCGGCAAGGGCATGCACGTGAATTCAGAAGGGGAACGCAGGCCATGGCTGAACTGACCGAGAAGGCGAGGGACGTCGGGCGGGCACTCGCCCGTACCGACGAATATCAGGCCCTTCGTCGCGCCATCTCCCGGGCCGACGAGGATCGGGAGATCGTGGAGCTGCGGAACAAGCTTCGGAGGGTGGAGGACAAGCTCCAGGCGTCGCTGCGCCGGGGCGAGGAGCCGGACGAGGAGCTGGTGGAGGAGTACGAGGGACTGGCCGGAGATCTCCAGGCGAGCCCCACCTACCAGAACCTGGTGGCGGCCCAGGCCAACTTCGACAAGTTGGTGAAGAAGGTGAACCAGGGCATCTCCGACGCCCTCGAAGAGGGAGCCGAGAGCCGCATCATCATGCCGTCGTGACCGATCGAAGCGCCTTCGTGACCGAATCCCGGGCCGGGACGTCCTTCGTCTCCGGGGAGGCACCCGGGAGCTCGCCGAAGAAGTGGGGGCGGCGGTGAGCCTCAAATCCCTCAGGGATCCCGTCTACCGGATCCTCGATCCGGCCACCCGCTGGCTGATCCGGATGGGGGTCCACCCCAACGCCATCAGCATCCTGGGCGTGGTGGCCACCCTGGGCGCCGGATATCTCTACCACGAGGACCACGTCCGCACGGCCGGGCTCTTCGTGCTGCTGGGGGGGCTCTTCGACATCTTCGACGGAAGGGTGGCCCGGGAGAGCGAGAAAGCCTCCAGGTTCGGCTCCTTCTTCGACTCCACCCTGGACCGCTTCAGCGAGATCATCGTCTTCATCGGTCTCCTCTCCCTCTACAACACCTACGGGACCCAGCTCGCCGACATCTGGATGATCTACGTGATCCTCCTGGCCGCCGGAGGCTCGCTCATGGTGAGCTATACCCGGGCCAAGGCCGAGGCGCTGGGCATTCCGTGCACCGTGGGGTTCATGCAGCGGGCCGAGCGGATCGTCCTCCTGGGTCTCGGCTCCATCCTCTTCGGGCTGGCGTGGAACGGGGCGGTGCTCAGCTGGATCATCGTGATCCTCGCCGTGACGACGAACTACACGGCGTTCCAGCGAATCTGGTGGGTCTACCGCTACGAGCGGGGGCTGGTGGCCGACGCGGCGACATCGATGGAGGAGGGGGGCCCGGACCGGGGGAAGCCAGTGAAGGAAGCCGGCGGCGAAGGGGAGGCCGGAGAGGGCCAGGTCACGGGACGGGACGGGAATCGAAGGACCGAGCGCGGGGCCGGGGACCATCCCCCGGAGCCGACAACGAAAACCGGGGGCGCGAGCCCCGTGAAGGAAGAGAGGCAGATTTGAGCGAGCATCCGAACATCCGTCCGGTCGACGGACGCCTCGGCGTCCTCCTGCCGGGCTTCGGCGCCGTGGCCACCACGGTCGTGGCCGGCGTCGAGTGCGTGCGACGGGGTCTGGCGAAGCCCATCGGCAGCCTGAGCCAGATGAACACCATCCGGCTGGGCAAGAGGACCGAGGGACGCTCCCCGCTGATCAAGGACTTCCTGCCGCTGGCCGAGCTGGACCAGCTCGTCTTCGGGGCGTGGGATCCCATCCCGGACGACGGATACGAGAGCGCCAGGGTGGCCGGGGTCCTGGAGCGGGATCACCTGGATCCCATCGAGGACTTCCTCCGCTCGGTGAAGCCCATGCCCGCCGCGTTCGACAAGGAGTACGTGAAGCGGCTGGACGGGCCGAACGTGAAGAAGGCGGACAACAAGCGGGAGCTCGCCGAGCAGCTCCGCGAGGACATCCGGACCTTCAAGGAGGAGAACGGCTGCGAGCGGCTGGTCATGATCTGGTGCGGCTCCACGGAGATCTTCCTTCGGCCCGGGCCCGCCCACGAGTCCCTGGAGGCTTTCGAGGAGGCCATGGAGGCCGACGATCCCTCCATCGCCCCGAGCATGCTGTACGCCTACGCCGCTCTGAAGGAAGGGGTGCCCTACGCGAACGGGGCGCCGAACCTCTCCGCCGACTTCCCGGCCCTGGAGAAGCTTGCCGAGGACGCGGGGATTCCGGTCGCGGGAAAGGACTTCAAGACGGGCCAGACCCTGATGAAGACGATCCTCGCGCCGGGGCTCAAGGCCCGGATGCTCGGAGTGAAGGGGTGGTTCAGCACCAACATCCTGGGGAATCGGGACGGCGAGGTCCTGGACGACCCCGAGAGCTTCAAGACCAAGGAGGAGTCGAAGCTCGGGGCCCTGGACTACATCTTCCAGCCCGACATGTACCCGGACCTCTACGAGGACTACTACCACAAGGTCCGCATCAACTACTACCCGCCCCGGGGCGACAACAAGGAGGGATGGGAC
>JBKHJU010000379.1:0-2991 GCA_046537985.1 Longimicrobiales bacterium | reverse complement strand
CGATGACAGCGTAGCGGGGCCTCGAAAGGGCGAAACGCCCCCGAGACCCCACACACAAAGAGGTCGAGAATGCCGCGGGACCAGATCACGCTCGCCTGCACCGAGTGCGAAGAGCGGAACTACCACCAGACGAAGAACAAGCGTCTGCACCCTGAGCGGGTCGAGTACAAGAAGTACTGCCCCCGGTGCCGGGAGCACACGACTCACAAGGAGACCCGCTAGCGGAGGTAGGCCCCGCTCCAGGGCCTCCCACCGCCGGCGAAACGGTTCGATACCATGGTTCAGATGATCCGAGACACCCGGGACTTCATCGAGGAGTGCTGGGCCGAGCTCCAGAAGGTCACGTGGCCGGACTACGAGCAGCTCCAGAACGCGACCCTCGTGGTGATCGTGTTCACGTTCCTCGTCTCCGGAACCATCTGGATCATGGACGTGACGGTTCGGTTCCTGGTCGACGTGATCATGGGAATGTTCGGGGCATGAGGGGCCGGTGACCCCATATGGCTGACGACAAGCAGAAGCGGTGGTACGCGATCCAGACCTATTCCGGGCACGAGAACAAGGTCCAGAAGCTGATCCAGCGGCGCATCGAGGACGAGCCTGGCGAGACGCCGGAAGAGAAGGAGGTCTCGGAGGTTCTCGTCCCCACCCAGGACGTGGTGGAGATCCGCAACGGAAAGCGGGTGACGGTCACGAAGCGACTTTACCCGGGCTATGTCCTGGTGCACATGGTCCTGAATGATCGGACGGCCCACCTGATCAACAACATTCAGGGCGTGATCAAGTTCGTGGGCCAGGGCCCGACGCCCCAGCCTCTCCGCGAGGAGGAGATCAACAAGATCCTCGGGGTCGAGATGGAAGAGGACGAGGGCGAGAAGGAAGAGGAGGTACCCTTCCAGAAGGGGCAGGTGGTCGAAGTGACCGAGGGTCCCTTCACCGACTTCTCCGGTACGGTTCAGGAGGTCTACGCCGACAAGGGGAAGGTGAAGGTCGAGGTCTCCCTCTTCGGGCGGCCGACTTCGGTGGAGCTGGACTTCACACAGCTGAAAGGATACTGACGCAAGGTCATGGCGAAGAAAGAGATCGGCTTCATCAAGCTCCACGTTCCCGGTGGTCAGGCCAATCCGGCGCCCCCCGTGGGCCCCGCACTGGGCCAGCACGGCGTGAACATCATGGAGTTCTGCAAGCAGTTCAACGCCAAGACCCAGCAGCACCAGGGGACCATCGTTCCCGTGGAGATCACGGTCTACGCGGACCGGTCCTTCACGTTCATCACGAAGACGCCCCCGGCGTCGGTCCTCCTCAAGGAAGCGGCCGGCCTGGACGCGGCCTCGGGTCGACCGAACGTGGACAAGGTGGGAACGGTCACCCGGAGGCAGCTCCAGGAGATCGCCGAGACGAAGATGGAAGACCTCAACACCACGGACCTGGAAGCGGCCATGCGGATGATCGCGGGCACCGCCCGGTCCATGGGCCTGGAGGTCGAAGGGTAGCGGGAGAAGCCGCGCAGGACCGCTGTAGAAGCAGGGACGTCCATTCGGACCACCGAGCCGCGAGCCGCCGGCGGTGGGAGGACTTGACCAGACGGCTCACCGAGATGCCGAAACGCGGAAAGCAATACGCCGACGCGAGGGACCAGGTGCCGGCCGGCGTGAAGTTCCGGCCCGACCAGGCCATCGAGCTGGTGAAGGATCTGGCCTTCGCGAACTTCGACGAGACCGTGGAAGTCTCCACTCGTCTGAACGTCGATCCCCGAAAGGCGGACGAGATCGTCCGGGGGACCGTCGTCCTTCCCAACGGCACGGGCCGCGAGGTCCGGGTCCTGGTGATCGCCCAGGGTGAGAAGGCGACCGAGGCGAAGGAAGCCGGTGCCGACCACGTGGGGCTCGAGTACGTCCAGAAGATCAAGGACGGCTGGCTCGACTTCGACGTCGCGGTGGCCACCCCCGACGTGATGGGACAGGTCGGTCCCCTGGGCCGGATCCTCGGTCCCCGGGGGCTCATGCCGACGCCCAAGGCCGGAACCGTCACCTTCGACGTGGGCCGGGCGGTCGAGGAGCTCAAGGCCGGGAAGATCGAGTACCGGGTCGACAAGACCGGAAACCTCCACGCCCCCATCGGACGCATCTCCTTCGACGAGGGGGACCTCGTCGAGAATCTGGAGGCGTTCATGGAGTCGGTGGTCCGGGCTCGCCCCGCGGGTGCCAAGGGCGCGTACGTTCGGAGCGTCACGGTCTCGAGCACCATGGGACCCGGCGTGGCCGTGGACGAGAATCTCTACCGCCGGAGCGTCTGATGAAGCGGGCAGCGAAGGAAGCGTTCGTCGAGGACTTCCGTAGTCGGATCGAGGAGGCGTCGGTCGTCTACCTCACCGACTTCACGGGCCTCGACGTCAAGTCGATCACCGTACTCCGGGACGAGCTCCGGAGGTCGGGGGCCGAGTACGTGGTGGTCAAGAACCGCCTCGCCAAGCTGGCCCTCGAGGACGTGGAGGGCTATCCGGACCTCACCGAGGCGCTCACCGGGCCGACCGGGGTCATCTTCGGATACGGCGGAGCCGTCGAGCCGGCCAAGGCCGTCTCGGACTTCGCCAGGGAGCACGAGGACAAGCCCCGGTTCAAGGTGGGCGTCCTGGAGCGGAGCCTCCTGGAACCGCAGGAGATCTCCCGTCTGGCGGATCTTCCGCCCCGGGACGAGCTCCTGGCCGAGCTCCTGGGGTCGATGCAGTCGCCGCTGGTGGCTCTCGCAACCTTCATGCAGTCCAAGGTCCAGGAGCTGAGCGGCCTCCTCGAAGCCCTGAGGCAGGACAAGGAACGGGAGTAGGGAGGCAGGCAGGAGCAGGAGTAGGAAGGAAGGCCGGCCCGGGAAGAGGGCCGGAGCAGGAGGACGGCCCGGGATCGCAGGATCCGGGTCGGGAGGACGAAGGTCGGGATGCGGAGCGTTCGCCGCGGAACACGAAGGGTCGAGGGTGTAGTAGGTATGGCTATGCCC
>JBKHJU010000378.1:0-2994 GCA_046537985.1 Longimicrobiales bacterium | reverse complement strand
GCCGGGGCCCGTGTCGAAGGCCACCACGTCCTCGCCCGATCCCCGGGGGGGAAGCAGGGTCACGTTTCCCATCCCCCCCAGGTTCTGGATCGCCCGGGACCGGTCGTCCACGGAAAAGAGGAGGCGGTCGGCGAAGGGCACCAGGGGCGCGCCCTGTCCTCCCGCCGCCAGGTCCGCCGACCGGAAGTCGGCGACGACGGGCACGCCGACGGTCTCGGCCAGGAAGGCCGGACTTCCGAGCTGAAGGGAGGCTCCCCGGCCTCCGGGGTCCCGCGGTGGCGCGTGCCAGACCGTGTGTCCGTGGGATCCGATCAGGTCCAGGCCGGAGGACGCGATGCCCGCGTCCTCGCAGAGGCGGTGAACGGCCTCTCCCAGCCAGACCCCCAGCTCCCCGTGGAGGGCACAGATCTCCTCGGTTCCGGCCCTTCCCTCGACGGCGCCGCGGATCCGCCGGCGCCGGTCGTCGGAATAGGGCACCGAGCGAAACGCCAGGAGCTCCCAGGAAAACGGCTCGGTGGGATCGAGGCGCCGACCTTCTCCGAGCCCTGCGGCCTCGCCGGGGAGCTCCACCAGGGCGGCGTCGATTCCGTCCATGGAGGTGCCCGACATGAGCCCCGCCACCTTCACGCGACGCCCCATCAGATGACACCCTCCGTCACAGCAGACGCTCCATCATGAGCACCCGGGGGCCGTAATCGGTATCGCGCTCCTCGAGCCCCCGAAATCCCAGGGCGGCGTGAAAGCGGAGGGATCCCTCGTTGCGGGGGCGGACGTTCACCTCGCAGGTGAGGCGTCGGGCCCCGACCCTCCGGGCGAAGACCTCCACGTCCCGATAGAGAGCCCGTCCGATGCCCTCGCCCCGGTGGGATTCCGCCACAGCCACCCGGTCGATGTAGACGAAATCTCGACCCCGCTCCCGAAACCAGAGGAAGTTACCGCTGTCGTAGGGAACCTCCGGGGTCATGGCCACCAGGTAGGCGGCGATCTCGCCGTCGACCTCGACGACCCGGAAGCAGGACGCCTCGTCCAGGTACCACTGCATCTTCTCGAGGCTGGTGGAGCCCACCGCGGGAAGGTTCGCCTGGTTCAGGGCGTGGACGCTCCTCACGTCGTCGGCCACCGCGTCCCGCAAGTCGACGGCGAGGGCTTCGTCCCTGGCATTCTCCTCTCTCATCCCCTTCCCCTCTCGTCTCCCCCTGCGTCGCCCGGCCCCAAACGCGCCTCCCTGCTCAACCCGGCTCTCCCAGGATCCTTCCGAGATGGCCACCTGCCGCCTCGAGAAGGTCCCGGGCCTCGGACCGCCCCACCCCCTTCCGACCCATGACCAGAGCCGTCTTCACGTGGCCTCCGGCCCTCTCGAGAAGAGCACCGGCGTCGCTCCGATCCAACCCCAGGAGCTCCATGAGAATCCGCTCCCCCCGGTCGCGCAGCTTCTTGCAGCTGACCTGGAGATCCACCATGAGATTGCCGTAGACCTTGCCGGTCAGGATCATGGCACCGGTGGTGATGGTGTTGAGGACGAGCTTGGTGGCGGTCCCGGCCTTCATCCGGGTGGAGCCCGTGATCACCTCGGGCCCGACGAGGGGAGCGATGACGACGTCGTGCCCAGCCCGAAGCTCGGGGGAGGGCTCGGTGCAGAGGAGGAAGCCGGTCCGGGCTCCGCGCTCCCGGGCCCGCTCCAGGGCCCCGTGCACGAAGGGGGTCGTTCCCGAGGTGGCGATCCCGAGGACGAAGTCGTCGGGACCGACGTTCCTCGCGTCCACGGCCTCCGCCCCGTGCTCCGGGCGGTCCTCCGTCCCCTCCCGGGAGCGGACCAGGGCGTCGTATCCGCCGGCGATGATGCCCTGGACCCGCTCGGGATCGGTGCCGAAGGTGGGCGGCATCTCCGCCGCGTCCAGGACGCCGAGGCGCCCGGACGTCCCGGCACCCACGTAGATCAGCCGCCCACCGCGCCGGAAGGCGTCCACGGCCAGCTCCATCGCCCGAGCCACCGCCTCCCGCTCCCGGGCCACGGCATCCGCCACCTTCCGATCCTCTTCGTTCAGCAGCTCGACGATCTCCCGGGGAGACAGGGCGTCGATGTCCCGGGACCGGGGATTGCGCTGCTCGGTGAGCCTTTCGTCTTTCATGGTCCAGAACGGGAGCGCGTCCGCTTCATCGGGTGAGTCGCCCGGATGAGCCCCGGTGCGCCCGAGGAGCGGAACTCCCCCGAGGATCAGGGTTCGAAGTACGGGCGCGCGCCTCGAACGGCGACGCGCCTCGAATCGGCCTGCATCTGCAGGTCGCGAGGTCGCGGCCGGGTCGAACGGGCCGTAGGCTGCAGGCTCGTACGATGACAGGTCTCTCCCAAGCTAACCGGCGAGAAAAACGGGGGGCAACGGATACCACCATGCGATACCATACCACCGACCGGGCTCGACGGTCACGGGGACCCGGGCGGGACCCGACGCCAACGGGCGTCGACCGGCTCCGGCGGATCCTCGCCGTGACCTCTGTCGCCCTGCTGGCGGCCGTGGCCGGATGCGAGCCCCAGGGCGACGCGGACGAGACGGCGGCGGCGCAAGGGGTCGTCGCCCCGGACGTCACCTTCCCCGACGGCTGGGCTTTCTTCGCGGACACCCCACCGGTGACCGCCGATGAGGCCATGGTGTCGACCACGGACGCCTACGCCACAGAGGTCGGCCTCGACGTTCTGAGGAACGGAGGCAACGCCGTCGATGCGGCCGTGGCCGTCTCCTTCGCGCTGGCCGTGGTGCATCCGTCCGCCGGGAACATCGGGGGCGGAGGCTTCCTCGTGACCCGGAGCCCCGAAGGAGAGGTGGCCTCCCTCGACTACCGGGAGAAGGCGCCCCTTGCCGCGAGCCGGGACATGTTCCTGGACGACGAGGGGAATCTGACGGATCGATCGGTGGTGGGCCACCTGGCCGCGGGAGTTCCGGGATCCGTCGACGGGCTCGAGACGATGCACGAGCGGTACGGAACCCTCTCCTGGGC
>JBKHJU010000377.1:0-2997 GCA_046537985.1 Longimicrobiales bacterium | reverse complement strand
CGGGGGTGCCGTCGGACGATCCGTTGTCCACCACCAGCAGGGTGTCGATCCGGTCGTCGGAAAGCGCGTCGACGAGCCCGGGCAAGGCCTCCTCCTCGTCGAGGGCCGGGATCAGGACGGCGACCCGGCCCCGGTGCTCCACTCCCTCGTCCTCGCCACGGGCCCCGGAGGGGGTCATCGGGACGCCGCGGTCGGAAGCGGGCGCCCATGATGGCGGAAGGTCCCGTATCCCCTCGTCGGCACCCCGGCTCGGACCGGTGGCCGGCCCGGCTCCTTCTCCTCGTCGGAGGAATCGAGGCCGTCGCTCTCCTCCTCCTTGCGTGGTGGCCGGGGCCCGGGATGCCCTGGCCGGGGACGGCGTTCTTCTTCACGGCCTTCGCCGCCTACGGAGTGGCGACCTTCCGGAGCGGGGGCTTCGGCGGGACGGGCGGGATCCGGACCCGGGGAGATTCCACCGAAAGCGGCTTCGCGGCTGCGGAGCACCTCCCGACCCGACCGGCGCTGGCGGTCGTCTGGGGAGTCGCCGTCCTCCTCCGGCTGGGGCTCCTTCCCGTGGCACCGGAGCTCTCCGACGACGTCTTCCGGTATCTCTGGGACGGTCACGTGCAGCTCCAGGGAGTGAACCCCTATCGCTACGCCCCCTCGGACCCGGCTCTCACCGACATCCGGACGCCCTGGCACTCCCGGATCAATCATCCCGACATCTCCACGATCTATCCTCCGGTGGCCCAGATGGCGTTCTTCGTCATCGCCCTCCTCGGGGGCGGGATCCTCCAGGCCAAGCTCCTCTGGGTCGGGCTCGACCTTCTCACCGGATGGGTCCTCTTCCAGGTGGCCCGACGTACCGGCCGAAGGGTCGTGCCCGTCCTCGTGCTCTACCTCTGGTGTCCTCTCCTGGTGGTGGAGACCGCATGGAACGCCCACCTGGAGCCCCTGGGCCTCCTGGCCATGGTCCTTCTCCTGGCGCTCGGGATCGGGGGGAATCGGGAGGACGGGCAAGACTCCGACCCTTCGAACCCCGCCGCGGGTCCCGACGCGGAGGACCGTGCGACCCGTCCGATCCCGGCCGGGATCGCGGCGGCCGGAGCCGCGCTGGCCAAGTTCGCGCCGGCGGCGGCGCTCCCGCCTCTTCTCCGGCGCCACGGGCTCCGGTTCGGCCTCTCCTTCCTCGCCACCGTCGCACTGGCCTATCTTCCGTACCTGGATGCCGGCTCCGGGCTCTGGGAGGGACTCTTCACGTACGTCCGGGACTGGCGCTTCATGGTGGGACCCTTCGCCCTCCTGGAAGGCGTCTTCCCGGGACGATGGCCTCCCCGCCTGGTCGCGGCCGCCATCGTGGGATCGGTGATCGCGTGGTCCACCTGGCGACGATTCTCCCCGGAGCGGTCCCTCTTCTGGATCCTCGGGGCCGGGCTCCTCCTCTCCCCGACAATCCATCCGTGGTACGTCCTCTGGATTCTCCCCTTCGCCGCCCTCCGGATGAGCGGTCCCTGGATCCTCCTAAGCGGCCTCGTATTCCTCGGATACGGGGGCCTCGGCGCCTTCCGGGAAACCGGCACCTGGCCGCAGCCCCTCTGGCTCCGGCTCATCGTCTGGGCGCCCCCCCTCGCCTGGCTGGCCCTTCAGGCCGCCGGACGGGCCGCCCGAAAGCCCGGACCAGGCCAGGGCCAGGTACCCGCACCCGAAGAGGAGTAGGAAGGGGATGCTGGCATACATTCCCTGGACGATCGCCACACCCACGTAAGCGGTCAGGGTCCCTCCCAACGCGAGCTTGATGACGGAGTCCCCCAACCCGCTCGATCCCGGGTATCCACGGAGGGGCGACCATCCGTCCTTCGGGGTCCGCACGAAGGGGTCCCGGACGCCCGTGAGCCCTCGAACGACTGCCCGGCTCACCGGAGCCGAGAGCCCGATCCCGACGGCGAGAGTCCGGATCACGTCGGGGATCAACCGGCGCCACGGTCGGGACCGCTTCCGGCCGGCCGAGGCGTAGAAGGCCACGAACGGAACGGTCGCCATCCCGAAGACCACCAGATCGAGGATCAAGAACTCCTCCAGTCCCAGGGTCCGCCGTGCCAACGCCGACGGAAGAAGCAGAATCGCCAGGAGCAGGGTCAGGGGATAGGCCAGGTGCCCACAGAGGTGAACCACGGCCTCGAGCTTGATCGCCGGAGACCAGGGTCCCCTGAGGAGGCCGGGAAGGATCTTCCGGGCCGTCTGGATCCCGCCCTGGGCCCACCGCTTCTGCTGTACTTCCAGGGCCCCGGCACGGGCCGGAACCTCCGCTGGAACCCCCACGTCCTCCAGGAAGACGAAGCGCCACCCCTTCATCTGGGCCCGGTAGCTCAGGTCCAGATCCTCGGTGAGGGTGTCGGCCTCCCACCCCCCGGCGTCCTCGAGGCAGCTTCGACGCCAGATGCCCGCGGTGCCGTTGAAGTTGAAGAATCGCTCCGCCGCCCAGCGCCCTCCCTGCTCGAAGTAGAAGTGGCCGTCGAGAAGGAGTGCCTGGGCGCGGGTGAGCCAGCTTTCGGCCTCGTTGAGGTGGTCCCAGCGACCCTGGACCATTCCCACCTCCGGATCCTGGAAGGGGGGAAGCAGCCGATGGAGGAGGTCCGGCTCCGGAACGAAGTCGGCATCAAGAACGAGGACGAATGCCCCTTCGGCCCTCTCGAGCCCGTGGGCCAGCGCGCCGGCCTTGTACCCTTCCCGGCTCCCCCTGCGAAGGTGCCGGACCCGAACGCCCTTCCGTTGCCATCGGGACACGGCCCGGGCTCCGAGACGGAAGGTGTCGTCGGTGGAGTCGTCCAGGAGCTGGACCTCGAGCTTGTCCCGGGGATACTCGAGGCTGCACGCGGCGTCGACGAGGCGCTCCACCACGCTCCGCTCGTTGTAGACCGGGAGCTGGACGGTGACCCTCGGCAGCTCTCCCCTCCACTTCGCGGCGACCTCCGGCTCGCTCCCGGCGCTCGGCTTGATGGTCGCGAGGGTGCTGAGCAA
>JBKHJU010000376.1:0-2998 GCA_046537985.1 Longimicrobiales bacterium | reverse complement strand
GCCCCGGCTCACGTCGTACGCGGGCTGGTAGAGGTACTTCCGGTCGGCCTCGTCCCGGACGGCCTCCAGCTTCTCTCCCGCCATGGAGCCCGACCGATCCAGGACGAGTGAGAGATTCAGGGGCGCGCCTTCGTCCGGGTCCGGCGGCTCTCCGGTGACCCGAAACAGGAGTCGCACCCGGTGTCGGCTGGAGGTCCGGGGCGTGGGATCGAGGGCGTCGTGGTCCAGCAGGATCGTCGCGTTCATGGGGCCTCCCGGGAAGATCGAGGATCAGGTCCTCAACCTGGGGAGGGGGTGTGACACGCGGGGGGGAAAGCCTTCGGTCCCACCGAGCCATTGCAGCGCCGGGGACGGGAGCGCGGACTATCGCGCTTGGTGGTCCGGATAGAGGTTCGCCTACATATGGCGGAGAGACAGAAGTGTTATTAAAGTGAATCCCGCTACCGCCTTAATAAGAGGTGGCCTATGCGTCCATATTAACGAGGACCTCGATGACCGACGGCGCCGCAGCATCGGGCCGGTACACCCATCTCGACGGCTTCTCGCCCTCTCTCAGGATCTTCAGGGACCGCAGGTACAGGGCCTCCGCCTCCTCCAGCCGGTCCTGCAGATGACAAACCAGGCCGATCCGGTCCAGGGCGTAGGAGATCCGGGGGTGGGGCTCGTCCAGCACTCCCTCGAGTAGATCCAGGGCCCGGCGGAAGCACGCCTCGGCCTCGTCCAGGCGCCGGGGCCGGGACTTGTCCAGGGCCACCATCCCCCTTCGGAGCAGGGCGTCGGCCCGCTGCAGATCCGGGTGACGGGACGCCGGCGGCTCCTGGGGTCCGCTGGTGGCGGTCACCACTCCCCAGGGGCCCTTCACGGCCGGGGCGATGATGATCTCGGGCTGGCGGGGGGCTTCGTTCGGCTCGTTGCTGGTGAAGATGACCTCCGGGTCGGGAGTGGGGGTTCTCGCTCGGGTTCTCGCTCGGGTTCTCGTCGGGCATGATCGGAACGGGTCCATGGCGCCCGACCAGGGGGAACGCCGTGACCCCGTCCCTGCCGCGTGGAGTCCCAAGGTGGAAGAGGGGTGTGACAGCGGGTCGGCCGACGGCGCCCCGACGGTCTTGACCCGTCCCTCCATCCTCCCGCCCGAATCCTTTGCACATGCTATGCACATGTGTCACGTTTCTCGTATGAGCAAGATGATCCAGGTCCGGAACGTCCCGGACGACCTGCACCGCGAGCTGGTCCGACGCGCCGAGCGCAGCGGGAAGACCCTCACGGACTACATCCAGGGGATCCTCGAGAGAGAGGTCGCCCGGCCGCCCAGGGAGGAGGTCTTCGAGCGGATCGCCGCCCGGTCCCGGGTCGAGCTGACGACATCCGTTTCCGACGTTCTCCGCGGGGACCGGCCATCCCGTTGAGACCTCGGCTCCTGGTCGTCGACGCCTCGGCCCTCGTCGAATACCTGCTGCAGACGGAGCGAGGCCGGCGGATCGAGCGCCACCTGACCCACCCCGACGCCGATCTGCATGTGCCCGAGCTCTGCGACGTGGAGGTGGTCTCGGCCCTGAGGGGCCTGGAGCGGAGAGGGGAGCTGGACGTCCGCCGCTCGCGGGAAGGCGTCGAAGATTACCTCGCACTTCCCCTCCTTCGGCACCGGCATACCGCCTTCGTGCCGAGGACCTTCGAGATGCGGGAGAATCTCTCTCCATACGATGCGATGTACGTCTCCCTGGCCGAGGGTCTCGGGGCCCCCTTCCTCTCGGGTGACGACCGGCTGACCCGGGCCGCGGGGCGCTGGACAGACGTGGAGCTCCTCGACGCCTGAGGGGACCAGGGGGGAACGATGCATCCCACCCGCCGTATCCATATTAGAACCATATTGGTTCCACCAATGGCCGACGTGGGCCGCCCCCCTGCTCTGGCGAAGCGAGCTCCGGAACGTCCTGGCCACCTTCGTCCGACAGGGCCGTCTCGACGTGGACACCGCCCTGGAGCTCATGGCCGACGCGGAGCGCCTCCTGCGGGGAAACGAGTACGCAGTGCCATCCGAGGCCGTCCTCCGGGCCGCGGCCGAGTCGGGGTGCAGCGCGTACGACTGCGAGCTCGCCGTCCTCGCCCGGGACCTGGCGGTGCCCCTCGTCACCAGCGACGCCGGGCTGAGGCGAGCGTTTTCAGCGGAGGCTCGGTCTCCGGAGGAGTTCCTCTACTGAGGATTGGCCGCCGAGTAGAATGAGCAGTCTCCACGCTTTGTAACTGCCTATCCGCATCCAGGACTCGAACCTTGATTGGCGAGCTCGAGAGGGTGGTTTTGACCCGGGACGTTCCCGAGCACCATCTCGCTGAGGGTGATCTCGGCACGGTGGTCTTCCGCTACCCCGACGGGAGCGCGTACGAGATCGAGTTCATGACCGGAAATGGAGATACGGTCGCCGTCCTGACTCTCGAAAGTGGCGACGTACGGTCCCTCGCGGACGGAGAGATCCTCCACGCCAGACGGCTGCGGTCCGTCTGAGGGCGATTCCCTCCTTTCAGCCTTGCCCTTCCTGCCCCAGCTCCCGCTGGATCTGATTGAGGCGCCCAACAGCCAGTCCCGCTTTTCCAGGATTGTCACACCCCCTTTCGATGTTTCTTCGGGTAGGAGCGGAACCGCCGGGACCGGACCGTAACTCCGGCCCCAAACCGACGACCCCGGACTCGCCGGGGCTCGACGCTCGGCTTGCCCGAAACCGTCCTCCACCCCGATCCTGTCCACCATGGCCAACCGCATCTCCAAGGTTCAGCGCTGGCTCGACCTCGTCTCCTTCCTCGTCGGGCGCCGCTTTCCGGTGGACGTCGACGAGGTCATGCGCAACGTGCCCGCCTACGCCGAGCGGTGGGTGGAGGGCTCGGAGAAGGACCGGGCCTCGGTCCGCCGCATGTTCGAGCGGGACAAGGACGAGCTCCGGGAGCTGGGCGTGCCCCTGGAGAGCGTGGAGTACTCCATCAACTACGGAGCGGAGCGGGCCGAGGG
>JBKHJU010000375.1:0-3008 GCA_046537985.1 Longimicrobiales bacterium | reverse complement strand
GAGGAGGGGAGGTCGGGAACGTGCCGGAGAAACGGCGCTGGGGGCCACCCGTCTAGCCCTCGTCTTCCACCGAGACCTCGTCTTCCGAGCTGCCGGCCTCCGGGCCGTCTCCTTCGTCGTTCGCGCCCCGGGGAGGTGCGAGGATCACCCCGCACGCCTCGCACCGGATCATGGCTCCACCCGCCCGAATCTCGTTGCGCCGCTGGACCGGAACCATTCCGAAGCAGTGGCTGCAGGCGCCGTCGGCGGTGAGGGGAGCCACCGCGACGTCCCGACCCCCGGAACGGATGCGATCATAGACCCTTCGCTCCCGCTCCTCCACTTTCCCGGCCACCCGCTCCCTCTCGGACTTCACCTCGTCCAGACGCTCCCGAGCTTCCTTCTGCTGGGCGAGGAGCTCCCGTCGCCGGGGCTCGATCTCGTCCTGCTCCTGCTCCAGGGCATCCTTCTGCTCGTCGAGGCGAAGCTCGGCCTTCCGGATCTGGTCCAGGAGGGAGAGGGCTTCCTGCTCGTCGGACTCCACCGATCGGCGAACCATGTCGAGCTCCGCCTGGACCGCCGCCTCCTCCCGCACGTTGCGCACCTCGTTGAGCCGATCCTTGAGCATCTGGAGGCGCTCCCGCTTCTCCTGAACCGCAAGCTCGAGCCTCCGCTCCTCCAGCTCGAGCTCCTGGAGACGGGTCTCCGTGGTCTCCACCTCTCCTTCCAGCTCCCTGGCCGGTTCCTCCACCTGGGCAATGAGGGGATCGTACTTCCGGATCTCCGCCTCGAGTCGGTCGATCTCCTCGTCGAGGCGCTGGAGCTCCTGCAACGTGCTGTATGTCTGTTGTGTCATCGGCTCGGCTCGTCCGTCTGATTCGTTCGGCTTCGGCGAAATACCGCGGGCCGGAACGACTCCCAGCCCGCTCCCATGTCCTTCTGCTCCCGGCTCAACCGGTTGAGCTCGTCCAGGAGCTGCTCCTTCCGCTCCTCCTCCTTCGACTCGACGGCTTCGTCCAGGAGACGATGAAGCTCCTCCTTCTTCTCCTGTAGAGGCTTCTGTCGAATCCGGTTCACCGATTCCTGGAAGAGCCGGCGCACGTTGGAGGCCTCCAGGTCGTCGGCGAGGAGCTCCTCCAGGGCGCTCGCGACCCGGGCTTCCATACCCTCGGCCGCTTTCACCGGGTCCGGCTCCTCCACGAGGGCGCGGAAGAGGTCCCGGAAGTCCGGGTCGACGAAGTCGTCGGGTCCGATCTGCTCGACGACGCTCTCATGGTACGTCCGATCCGGGTCGTGCAGAAGGACCCACAGGACCAGCCGCTCGGCACCCATCCTCCGCTTCAGATCCCGCTCCGGATATCGCGTCCTCCCTCCACGGCGTCCGGCCCGGCCCGAAGCTGCCGACCGTCTCGGCCCGCCCCGCCCTCCGGAGACGGACCGCGAGGAAGGGTCCCCGCCCCCCCTCCATCCCGCGAACGCCTGCCGGTCCGCCCGGGCCAACTCCTCTTGCAGGGTGTCCCGCCGGACCCCCGTACGCTCCGCCACCTTGGCCACGTAGATGTCGCGGAGGGCGGGGTCGGCCGCCGCCCGGAGGGTGGGGAGGAGCCGGTCCACGGCCTCCCGGGTCTGCTCGATGGAGGAGAAGTAGTCCCGCTCGTCCAGGATCTGGAGCTTCCGGTCCAGGACGTCCACGGCCTGATCCACGTACTCCAGGAGGGCCTCGGCTCCCTCGTCCCGCACCACGCTGTCCGGATCCTCGCCCGGGGGAAGGGTGACCACGGCCGGCTGGAGCCCGGCGGCCAGGAGGAGATCGGCGGCCCGGAAGGTGGCCCGAAGCCCCGCCGCATCGCTGTCGAAGAGGAGGTAGACCCGCTTCGTGTAGCGTCGGAGGAGCTCCGCCTGGGCTTCGGTCATGGAAGTGCCCAGGGGTGCGGCCACGTGCTCGATCCCGGCGGCTCCCAGGGCGACCGCGTCCATGTACCCCTCGACCACCAGGACCGCGTCCTCCCGGCGGATCGCGTTCTTGGCCCACCCCAGCCCGTAGAGGACCTCGCCCTTGTGGTAGATGGGGCTCTCGGGGGAGTTGAGGTACTTGGGCGCCTTCCTTCCCACGTCCTCTTCGCCGGGGAGGATCCGTCCCCCGAAGCCCAGCACCTTGCCCGATACGGACTCGATGGGGAAGACGATCCGGTTCCGGAAACGATCGTACGCCTCGTCGACCTTCTCGCTCTCCTTCACCAGCCCCGCTTCCAGCAGCGTGGACTCCTCGATCCCGTGGGTGGCCGCCGCCTCCTTCAGGGCCCGCCAGCCGTCGGGGGCGTAGCCCAGGCCGTAGCGCTCCACCGCCTCTTCTCCGATCCCCCGCTCCTCCAGGTAGCTCCGGGCGGCCCGTCCCTCCTCCTCGTCCTCGAGCCGCTCCCGATAGAAGCGCCGGGCGAAGGCATTGGCTTCGTAGAGGCGGCGGTCGTGGTCGTCTTCCTCCGCCCCCGTCCGGACCTCCCGGACCTCCACCCCGGACCGCCTCCCCACCCACTTGACGGCCTCCACGAAGTCCATCCCCTGCCGCTCCATGAGAAAGGAGAAGACGTCGCCGGAAGCTCCGCACCCGAAGCAGTTGTAAAAGCCCTTGCTCGGCACCACGTAGAAGCTCGGCGTCTTCTCGTCGTGGAAAGGGCAGAGCCCCCTGTAGTCCTTTCCCGACTTCTTGAGACGGACGAACTCGCCGATGACGTCCACCAGATCGGCCCGGGACCGGATCTCCTCCACCACGTCGTCGGGGATCATGGCGACCGCGCCCCCCTCACGTCGGAGTCCCCGCTCGCGTGGTCGCTCCGGCGCACGGCGACTTCGGCGTTCACGGCAGGTTCACGATGGTGACGCCGGCCCCACCCTCCTGCGGCCGGCCCATGCGAAAGTCCTGGATGCGGCTGTCCCGATTCAGCAGCTCCTCCACCTTCTGACGAAGGGCTCCGGTCCCCTTCCCGTGGATGATCCGGATCTCGGGAAGGGCGCTCATGACGGCGCGGTCC
>JBKHJU010000374.1:0-3010 GCA_046537985.1 Longimicrobiales bacterium | reverse complement strand
CCATACCCGTGGTGACCAGCGTCTCGCACGCGACCCGGCCCGACGGATCGTCGAGGAGGATGTGGTCCAGGACGGCGTCGGAGATCTGGTCGGCGATCTTGTCCGGATGCCCTTCGGTGACGGACTCGGACGTGAAGAGGCGAAGGCTCACGGGCTCGCTCTGGGTTGGGATTCGGAAAGTCGCGACATGCTCGAAGTCCGCCGCGAGGCACGGTGGATTCCCCGCCGGGGTCCTGCGAGCACGATACGAGGCGGACTTCTCGATCCGCCAAGCTATAAAGGTGTCCGGGCGATGTACAGGTGATCCAGTCAGTCCCCGGCGGCTCCAGCAGGCTTCGAGGGCGTTCTGGTCGCTCCCACCTCGTCCAGATTCCATCGTCCCTCGAAGATGGAGAGATCCACACCTCCGCCGAGCCCCTCCACGAGGCGCTCGGTGACCTCGCGCTCCGTGGCCGCCGAGAGAGCCGCCTTGGCCGCTACACGGGCGTCCTCGATGCGGAACTGGTGGATGACCTTCTTCACCTCGGGGAGGGACGGCCACGCCACGGAGAAGGCGTGGATGTCCAGACCCAACAGCAGGAAGGCCCCCAGGGGATTGGCGGCCATCTCTCCACACACGCTGACTTCGATCCCCGCTTCCCTGGAGGCCCGAGCCACCCGATCGATCTGGCGCAGCACCGACGGATGGAAGGGATTGAACAGATCGGCCAGCCGGGCGTTGGACCGGTCCACGGCCAGGGTGTACTGGACCAGGTCGTTGGTCCCGATCGAAAAGAAGTCCGAATATCGAGCGAGCTCGGTGGCGTCCAGGGCCGCGGCCGGAGTCTCGATGAGGACTCCGAGCTTGTATCCCGAGTTGTACGGAACGCCCTCGGCCTTGAGGGATTCCTCCTCTTCTTCCAGCATCCGCCGGGTCTGCTCCACCTCCTCCACCCGGGTGACCAGGGGAAGCATGATACGCACGTCGCCATGGGCGGTGGCCCGGAGGATGGCCCGGAGCTGGCTCCGGAAGAGCTCGGGCTCGTCCAGGCAGACGCGGATGGCCCGCCATCCCAGGAAAGGATTCTCCTCGGGAGGCCCGTGGAGGAACTTCGGAAACTTGTCGCCACCCAGGTCGAAGGTGCGGATCACCACCGCGTGGCCCGGAAAGGCCTCGGCGACCTGCTTGTATGCCTGGTACTGCTCCTCCTCCGAGGGGATGGAGCTGCGGCCCATGACCAGGAACTCGGTCCGGAACAGCCCGACTCCCTGGGCTCCGTGGGTGCGTGCCTTGTGGGCTTCCCCCGGAAGGTCCAGGTTCGCCCGCAGGGCGACGGGCTGTCCGTCGTCGGTCACGGGATCCATTCTGGCGATCAGGGAGATCTCGTCCTCCCACGCCTGAAGCTGTTCCTCCCGCTGCTTGAAGGTCTCCTTTTCCCGGTCGTCCGGATCGATGATGACCCGGCCGATACGCCCGTCGAGGACCATCTGGTGGCCCTCCTGGGCCTGCTGGGAAACCGTTCCCAGGCCCACCACCGCCGGGATCTCGAGGGAGCGGGCCAGGATGGCCCAGTGGGAGGTTCGGGTCCCGAGATCGGTGGCGATGCCCAGGACGTGGTCCGGGTTCATCTGGACCGTCAGGGTCGGGGTGAGGTTGGACGTCACCACCACCACCGGCTCACCGTCCATGGACACGTCGGTGGGATCCGGAAGGTCCAGGAGGCGGTGGAGCATGCGGATCTGAATGTCTTCGAGGTCATTCAAGCGATCCAGGACCATGGGATGTCGGGTCCGGGTCCAGAGGGCCTGGAGCTCCAGCATGGACCACTCGAAGGCCCGGGCGGCCGTGAGGTGATTTTCCCGGATGTATCGCAGCGTCCGCTCCACCACCTCGGCGTCGTCGAGCATGAGGAGCTGGGGATCGAAGATCCGGGCCTCGTGGGGACCGAGACGGTCCTCGGTCGCGTCCTTGAGCTCTGCGATCCGACTCTTCGCCCACCCCCGGGCTTCGTGGAAGCGCTCGATCTCCGCTTGGATCTCGTCGGGCTCCACCATCTCGTGGGGCACGGTCGGGATCCCCCAGCGCATCAGATGGATGGAGCCGGAGGCGATCCCTTCCGCAGCCGGGAATCCGTCGATCACAATCGACATCTCAGTCCTCCTCGAAGCCTCGATCCACCAGGTCCGCCAGGGCGTATACGGCCTCTTCGGCATCCGATCCGTCGGCCTGGATCGTGATGCTCGACCCCTTCTCGGCCGCCAGCATCAGAACCCCCATGATGCTCTTCCCGTTCACCTCGAGACCATCCTTGCTGACGCGCACGTCGGACTCGAACCGACCTGCCAGCTTGACGAATTCCGCCGCGGGACGGGCGTGGAACCCTGCTCGGTTTCGGATCTGCACCGTCTTCTCCACCATGCTCTTCCGTGTCATGAAATCACACCGATTCCGAAGATGCCCGATACGAGGGCGACCACCGTCAGCGCGGCGATCCGCCAGGCGCCGTTGCCGAGCTTCTCTCCCAGGACCAGCGCCCCGGCCCCCACGACGGTCGCCACCAACGCGGATTCGGCCTCCCCGCCGCTCACGGCTCGGACCGCCACCATCCCCGTGAAGACTCCGACGAAGAAGAGGCCGGCCGACGTGAGCCGGTCGGCGAAGTGGGGAAGCCGGGCGGCGCTCAGATGCCCGACGACTCCGGCTCCCTGCCGGAGGCCGGTCCGGAAGGCCCAGACGCGCAACGTCAGGTGGACCGCGTTGTAGACCAGCAGAAAGACCAGGGGTGGCGCCCACGCGGGAGCACCGAGGGCGAGCACGACCAGCCCCACCAGGACGGCGGTGGGCAGCGCGCCCGCCCAGATGAGCCGGTCCCCGAGGCTGCCCAGGGGACCGCGGACCGCCTCCTTGAATCGCTGGATGGCTTCGGGGCTCGTTCCCTCCGCCTCCATCCGTGCGACGGCTCCCAGGGCCAGCTCGGCCATGTACGGATGGGCGTTGAAGTGATGGGCGTGACGCTCCACGGAACGGGCC
>JBKHJU010000013.1:0-13128 GCA_046537985.1 Longimicrobiales bacterium | reverse complement strand
CACGGGCCGGTCATCCGAATCGGTCACCGTCAGCACGTCGCAATCGTCTCCGAAGGCGTCGGGGGAATCTCCGTCCTGCAGAATACCGCTCCCCCGTCCGGCCGGCCCGGCACCGCTCGTGGCCAGGTCCCCACCGGCCTCGACGAGAACGCGCCTGGCGCCGCCGGCCGCCAGCGTCGCTACGGCCCGGTCCACGATGAACCCCTTGGCGAGACCGTCCAGGGTGATGCCCATCCCGGGCCGCTCCAGGGCCACGAACCCGTCCTCCACGCGAAGCAGCCGGTAGTCCACCAGAGCGAGAGCGACCCCGATCTCCTCCTCGGAAGGTAGCCCTCGTTCCGGATCGTCCTCCCGTCCGGCGGCGGCCCGATCCCGATACAGGTCGAGGAGGGGCGCCACCGTGACGTCGAAGGCCCCCCCGGTCCGCTCCGAGAGATCCCGGGCCCGGCCGAGGACTTCGAGCAGCTCCGGGGGCGCATTCCGAAGGACTCCGTCCCGGGCGAGCCGGCTCACCGGAGCCTCGGGCCGGTAGCGGCTGAGGATCGCTTCCAATCGCTCGATCTCGTCGAAGGTCGCGTCGACGAGCCGCCGGGCATCGACGGGGTCGGAGTGCACCATCGTGACCGTGACTTCAGTGCCCATCTGAATGCGGGTCCGGCGGATCCGGTGCAGGCGGGCTCGCTCCAGGAGCGCCCGGGTGAGACCGCCGCCCAGGGCCAGGCCGACGCCGGCCACGGCCGTGATCTTCAGGGCCCGGCGCCGCGAGATCCCCTCGGCTTCCCTTCCCGGACGGTTCCCGTTCCGCAGGTCCATCACGCCGCGCCCCGCGAAGACGGCGTGCTCATCTGCACGAGACGGGGACGGATCGCGTCCATGTCGTGCTTGCACACGCCGGTGCGGTGGAGGAGCTGGATCTCGCATTCGTTGCAGCGGACGCACTCCTTGAAGTCGATCTTCTCCCGTCGGATGGCGCCCGTGGGACACTTCCGCTCGCACACTCGACAGAGCGTGCACTGCTCCACCCGGCGGATCCGAAAGGGAGAAGCCAGGGAGCCCAGGGCCAGGGCGGCTCCCAGGGGACAGGCATAGCGGCAGTAGAAGCGGGGCACCACGGCCGACGCCAGGAGGATCCCTCCGGCGACGGCCCAGAGGGCGATCGAGGAGCTCCAGAAGAAGACGGTCCCGAAGGGCTCGAACCAGTGGTAGATGGTGGCGGGAATTCCCAGGACCGCCGGAGCCAGCACCACCGCCAGGACCCCGTACTTGAGCCACAGCGCCCGCTCGTGGATCGCCCGGGGCAGCTCCCGTCGGAAGCGCCGGGGCACCACCCGCTCGAGGATGTCCTGGAGCGCGCCGAAGGGACAGAGGTATCCGCAGAAGACCCGGCCCACGAAGAGGGTGGTCACCACGGTGAAGGAGACCAGGACCAGGAGGGAGAGGTCCTCCAGGAAGACTCCGGGCCCCGCCGAGATTCCCGCCACGATGTGGGACACCGAGAGGAAGCCCCCGTCCACGTACCCGAGGAATCCCAGGGTCCCCGCCAGCGCCAGCCAGCGGAGGGCCGGCGTCGTCTTGGCGACGAAGGCCGCCGTGGCCAGCACCAGGAGGAGCACCAGGGAGATCACCCGGGGCCAGTACGTCTGGGCCAGCGTCACGGAGAGGAGGGATTCCTCCTCGTCCTCCTCGACCAGGAGGGCGGCGAGCTCGTCTTCGGTGAAGTCGAACGACCGCGCGCCCGTGGCCGGAGCGCGGGCGACCGGAGCTTCCGCAGAAGCGGGCCCCTCGCCGGACTCCGGGCTCTCCGCGGCTCCCGTGCCCGCTCGGGTCTCGACGGAAGCGTCGGCTCTCGCGTCGGAATCCGCCGGGCCCTCCCCTCCTCCCGTCCCCCCGGGCGGATCCGCCTCCGGTTCCGATTCCGACGCCGATTCCACCACCGCGTCCGACTCGGGCTCCGACTCCGGATCCAACTCCGCCGCCCGTCCTGACTCCGACTCCGACCCCGACTCCGGTCCCGGCTCCGGCCCTGGATCCGATTCCGATGCCGGCCCCGGCTCCCGCTCCGACTCCGCTTCCGGTTGCGGATCCGATTCCGCGTCCCCTTCAGCCACCACGGCCGGGGCGGCGAACGCCCGGTACTGGGCCGAGACCGTGCCCCGGTCCCGCGCCAGGTCCACGACGAAGGTGAAGGGGCGACGCACGTCCAGCTCGGGACCGACGGCCAGGAGGCCCGCCCGGTCGAACAGTCCTCCGGCCTTCCCCGTGGTCCGTCGTCCCCCCGTCACGAAGTCGTCCCGCTCCACCCGCATCGTGTCCCCGTCCTGGACGAACCAGATGCGGCTCATGGAGAAGATGATGACGTCGGGCCCGTTCAGCCCCAGGAAGAAGAGGTGGCCTCCCGGCGCCTCGGCCCGCGCCTCGGCGACGAGCTCCTCGATCCGGGCCGTGCCGAAAAACGCCTCCGCCATGGAGCGGTCCCGGAGGTAGGCCAGCGACGCCTGCAGGGGACGCTCCCGTCCCACCTCTCCCGAGACCTCCGCCACGAGGCCCAGGGCGACCATCTCGGCCCACAGAAGGGGCTCGAGCTCCTCGGTGGAAACCGTACCCATGCGGGGAACCGAGCCCTCTCCCGACTCCTCCCGCTGGAGCAGATAGGCCGCGGCCACCCGGCGAGCCGCGTTGCGGATCCCCTCGGCCATGGCTCGAACCGTGATGGTGGCGCCGGTCACGTTCCGGACATCCTCCCGGACCCGGAAGCGGTCCCGGATGGACTTGCCCGCGAACTGTCCCTGCACCCCGGGCCGAGCCAGGAAGTCTCCCCGGCTTCCCCGGAGGGACTCCCGGTAGCTCATGACCCGGATGCCGGTGAGGACCCCCTCGAGATTCATCCCCACCAGGGTGCGAATGGGGGCGTCGTATCCCTCCCGCTCGGGAGGGACGTCCTGGGTCCGGAAGACGAAGCCCAGGAGGGACTCCTCGCCGGTGTCCGGATCCACGCGGTACGCACGGTAGACGGGAGGGTCTCCGGCCTTCTCGCTGAAGCGATCGGCCCCGGGAAAGACCGACTCCAGTCGGCTCTGGGTGACGTAGGTGCTGGACTGGGCGGAGGCTTCGGTCGGGTGGGCGGCCAGGGCGACCAGCACGACGAGCGCTGCCAGCGCGGGGAGCAGGGACAGCACGGGCAGCACGGCCGGGACGGGTAGCGCGACCCGTATCGGCTGCTGGACGAGCGCCCCCGGACGGAGGCTCGGAAGGAGGGACCCGGTCATCCGACCGGATCGAAGGGGTGGAAACGACATGCGGCGAACGGGGATCGGCATAGCCCGACAAGATGCCCCGTCCCAAGGGAGGGCGGCAAGCGCCGCCGGGGGGTCCCCGCCGACCGGGACCAGGGGTTACGTCTCCCGCGCTTCCTCCCCTCGGACGAGGGTTTGGCCATCGTGTCTCGGCTCCGATCCACTCATCGCGGAACGGAATGCTCGGAGGAACGCCTCGGGTCGCTCCAGCTTCGGGTCGTCCCGGGTGTCGTCGATTATGTGAAGGGGCCACCCGTAACGGTCCCTGGCCTCTTCGGCGATCTCCAGGGAAAGTGCCCGGTCGTGGCGCCCCCAGATGAGAGTCGTCGGAACGGTCAAGGCATGGAGGTCGTCACGGGGGATGGTCCTGAAGGCGACTCGCCCCATGAGCGCTCGGGTAGCGGCCTGCGTCTCCGAGGACCGGGCACATTCGAGATTGTATGCGACGAACGGCTCCCACCGTCGACCCAGAGCCTCCCTCAGCTCCTCCACGTCGTACATGCAGTGGGGAAGAAACCGGAGATACGTCGACTTTCTCGGCCGGAGGCTGAAGCTCAACAGGCGGAAGGCGAAGCGGATCGAGGGCCGGAACGGGGCGAGTCCGAGGGAGTCGACGAGGACCAGATGGTCGATCCGGTCCGGCGACGCGACGGCGAACCGGGCGGCGATGGCTCCCCCCAACACGTGCCCGACCACGACGGGGCGGGACTCGCAGATCTCTTCGATCAACGCAGCGAGCCACGAGAGCATCCCGTCGATGGTGTAGGTCTCGTCTCCTCCGGCCTCCGACGCGCCCTGGCCCGGGAGGTCGGGTGCGACGACGTGGTGGTCACGGACCAGGGCGGGGATCACCCGCATCCACCACAGGGCGGATTCACCCGGCCCGTGGAGGAGCACCACGGGCGGGCCGCTCCCGCCCTCGAGGACGGCCGTGGGCACCCCCGCGACCTCGATGCGACGCTCTGTCACCGGGAGGTCCTCCAGGAGGGTCGAGCGCAGATCCGCCTTTCGCACGGTCTTCATGCTTCCCCCACGGCGACGTGGATCATGTTTTCCAGCACGGCGGGGCCTCCTCCCCCGGAGCGTTGACGGATCATGCGTTCCAGAATCTCGATGGCGGCCGTCTTCCCCTCCTCCGGAAGATCCGCGACCAGGTGTTCTCCGATGGGATTGCTGTTGGTGAACACGTTCCACAGATGGCGACCCGACTCGAAGGGTACCCGATGATTGATCGTCTCGACACGGACGTCTCGGGCGCCTGCGGCCCGCATCTCGTCCCGCAGCTTCACGGGATCGGACACCTGAAACGGAAGCGGTGGAGGATCCGTGGGAAGGCCCGGGAACTCCGGCACCGCTGCCCGCAGGGCCCCCAGGGTGAAACCGAAGAACTCCGACTCGGCAGGCGGTCCGAACACGACCATCATCACGGCTCCTCCCGGGCGGGTCACCCGAACCATCTCCCGGAGGCCCCGGGGTAGGTCGGGGAAGAGCATGACCCCGAACTGTGAAGCCGCCGCGTCGAAGGCGTCGTCCTCCAGAGCCAGGTCCTGTCCGTCCATGACGCGCCCCTCCAGATTCTCCAGTCCTTCGCTTCGAGCCCGGGCCTCGAGGCGCTCGATCATGGCGGGTGAGTAGTCGACGGCCATCACTTCCGCACCGGTTCGAGCGGCAGGCAAGGCCAGCCCACCGCTCCCCGCCGCCACGTCGAGGAATCGGTCGCCGGGACCGAGGTCGATCCGGGCGAGGGCGGTCTCGCCCAGGGCGAAGTTGATGGTCGTGGTGAAGCGGTCGAACGCGTCGGCGATGGCATCCCAGTGCTCGACCCCGGGTTCCGGCGCCCCGGCGGGGCCTTCCACGACGTCCTGCTGCTCCTCGGTTGACATGGCTTCCTCCCGAATGGTTCCGGTTCGCGCCGGGATCCACTCCCTGCCGGGATCCGGTCCGTGCCGGAATCCCATGGACGGCACGACATCCGACGCTCGTCCCCTCGAATGTGCGAGGAACGGGGGAAGGCCCGCTTCGGAAGGATTACCCAAATTCGGGGCGGTCTCGAAAATGGGTAGTTCTATGTACAGGTGGTTCTAGGTGCGGCATGTACGGTAGGTGCCGTATGTACGGTCAGACGAGCCCGTGCTCGTAGGCGTACGCGGTGGCCTCGGTGCGGGAGGAGACCCCTAGCTTGCGAAAGATGTTGCTCACGTGACGGGCCACCGTCTTCTCGCTGATGAAGAGCTCCGTACCGATGGCCCGGTTGGTCCGGCCCGTGGCCACCTGGCGAAGGACTTCGAGCTCCCGGGCGGTCAGCCCGGCTTCGCTCGAGTCGGGCCCCTGCCGATCGGAGCCCGCGGACTCGAGCCACTCCTCCTCCAGCGCCTCCGCCTCGCCCAGCGCGGGTTCGGCCCCCAGGCGCTCGAACGTCCTGCGGGCCGCCGCCAGCTCCAGCGAGGCCGTGTCGTCGTCACCGAGCCGCCGACACGCCCGGGCGGCCAGGACCTGGGCCCGGGCGGACTCGTGGGGAACGTCGAGCTCCCGCCACGTCTCCCACGCCTTACGCAGCTCCCGGAGCGCCGTCGGGGACTCCCCATCTTCCAGAGCCACGCTCCCCAGGGCGAAGGCGGCCGCGGCCCGGAGGAGGGGAGCATCCAGGGACTCGGCCAGACCGGAGAGCTCGTCTGCAGCCTCCCGGGCCGCCTCGACATCTCCGGTGGCGAGCATCACCTCGACGTGAGCGCCGAGAACCCGGGATCTCGTCCGCCGGCTTCGAGCCTCGTCCACGACCCGCCGCATGGCAGCCGCCGCCGCGTCCACGTCTCCCTGGGCGAGACGAAGGAGGGCGAGCCCCGGTTGGGGATCCCGCCCCCATTCACTGGCCTGACGATAGGCTTCCTCGGCCTGGGCGAACCGTCCCCGCAGGCGATGGATCTCACCCTGCTGGTAAAACGCCGCGCCGGCCGCCGACTGACCCGGTGGCCTCGAGAGCTGCTCCCCCGCCCGACGGGCCTCGTCGAGAGCGTCGGGCCATTCACCGTGGAGCCGGAGGATCTCAGAGCGACGGGTCAGGCATTGCCCCCGGTAGGCCATGAGGTCGGGCTGCTCCTCACACCATCGGGTGAGGGCGGCCGTCCACTCCCGGGCCCGGCGGAGGTCGAAGGTCTCCTGGCAGGCCTCGATCACGCTGCAATAGACGTCACCGGCGACCATGGGGGAGGTCTCGTCGGCCATCACGGACACCATGGTCTCGTCCAGGAGGGCGACACCCGCTTCCATCTCTCCCATGCGGATCAGCGCTCGACCCTGGCCGTGGCGAGCGTAGGTGGCCAGATCCGGATCCGTATATCGCTCCCCGATGGTCGTAGCCCGACGGTACGTCTCCAGGGCCTTCGCCTCGTCCCCTCCACCGATCTGGCGTAGGGCCTCGGGCAGGAGAAGGTACCCCCGCTCGACGCACTCCTCGCACGGGGGTCCCCCCTCGTCGAGGGTCCGCCTCGCCCGAGCGAACCATCCGCCGGCCGGAGCGTGCTCTCCGCGGCTCGCCAGCGCGAAACCCAGCCAGAAAGCGCAGCGGGCCGCGAGCCGGGGCTCGGATCGCCCGAGCGCCTCCCGGTGAGCCCGCGCCCAGATCTCCTCCCACTCCCTGTGTCGGCCCAGGAGGTAGTCGGCGATCGCGAGACGTTCCAGGTCGGCCACATCGAGCGGCGACTCCTCGTCGGCCGCCGTCAGCTCGGCCCGAGCCTCGGACCAGGCTCGGCGCCGAAACGCTCGGCGCCCACGATCGAGACGGCTCTCTCCGGCCATCGATTCTACACCGACTGGATCAGGGAGGCGTCACGGCTTCTCGAAGATCAGCACGTGCTGCTGGGGCAGGTAGTCCTCGGTCCGAACCCACTCGAACCCGAGCACGGCCATCTCCTTAAGGGCCTGCTCCTCGGTCATCTTGTGGAGACGCTTGATGGGCACCGTCGGATCTTCGGCCCGGTACTCGAGGAGGATGAGCCGACCGCCCGGCTCGAGGGCTTCGAACATGGCCTCTCCCATCTCCCGGGGATGGGAGAATTCGTGGTACGCGTCGACGATGTAGATGACGTCGACTTTGCCTTCGGGCAGTCCGGGATCGGAGATCGTCCCCTGGACCGTCTCCACGTTCTCGACCTCCCGCTCCCGCTTCCGCTCCTCGATGATGGAGAGCATCTCGGGCTGGATGTCGACGGCGAGCATCCGTCCCTCGGGCAACCGCTCGGCGATGGGGAAGGCGAAGTAGCCCGTCCCGGCGCCGATGTCGGCCACCACGTCGTCGGGCTCCACGGGGATCCGCTCGACGAAGAGGTCGGTCCGCTCCTCCTGCTCCCGCTCCGGCCGCTCCAGCCAGCCGGCGCCCTGGTGTCCCATGACCAGGGAGATCTCCCGTCCCATGTAGTACTTGCCCGTGCCGTCCCGCGTGCGGGGCCCGTACTCGTAGATGGAGTCGGACGCCGCGGTGTCCCGGGTGGCGGACGGGGCCTGGGCATGAAGGGCCGCGCCGACCAACCCCCTGAACGGGCCCGCAGTCGGGCCCGAACTCCCGATCGAGCTCCCGACCGGAACGAGGAGAATGGCCCCGATGAGCGTCGCGCCGATGGCGACGAATCGGCTGGACAAGGTCATGGCACGCGCTCCTCCTCGAGAGGAAGGGATGAGAAGCCCGGACCGGGAGACTCGGGATGGAAAGGCCGGACCCCGGCGGACGGCCCGGCTTCGGCGGCCCCCCGGCGACCCTCCGCGGCCCGGCGGCGACCGGTGATCAAGATAGGAGCGGGCCGTCCGGGACGCGAGCAACGGAGACCCGATCCGATTCGACGACTCGAAAGTCGTTCGAGCTTCGAACGAACGAATGGCTCAACCATGCGACGCGAATCATTCGAACTTCGAACGAACTCCGAGTGGGCGGCGAAGGCTCATGGCCGGACCTGCAACGTGACGAGTCTCCCGCCGACCCCTCGGAACGCAATCGGTGGGAATCTCGGGATTGAGGGTGTCACAGCCGCCGCTCCGCTCTGGTGGGTGGAAGCCGATGGTCCAGCGGGTCCTCGGAATCGCACCCATCACCGTCAGGAGCATGGTCGTCCAACCCTGCGCCCGGGATCCTCGACCCGGCTCCGTCCGAATCCCCTGTCTCCGGCTCGCTTCCTGGATGGCCGGCCATCCCTCCGACCGCGGACCGCTGGACGAGCTGCGCCTTCGAATCGCAGATTGGAGATCGTCGTGTGCCGACTCCGCTCGGCTGAACGCTAATCTCCATCGTGGGATCACCCACCGCCGGATCATGGATCCCTCGTCTGCGAGCAACGGCACGGACGTCACACTCCTCCTCCAGAGATGGAGCGGCGGCGACCAGCGAGCTCTCGACCGCCTCATGCCCCTGGTCTATGACGAGCTCCGGGGCGTGGCGCACCGTCGTCTGAAGGCGGAGCGCACCGGTCACACCCTCCAGACGGCGGATCTGGTGCACGAGGCCTACGCCCGCATGGCCGACGCGGACCTCGATCTGAAGAACCGTGCCCACTTCTTCGCCCTCGCGGCCCGCACCATGCGCCGGATCCTGGTGGACTATGCACGGGCGAAGACGGCGGAGAAGCGGGGCGGGGGAGCCGGAGCCCTCCCCATCCACGAGCTCACCGTTCAGGTTGCGGACGACGACGCGGAGACCGAAACGGCGGAGATTCTCGCCCTCCACGCCGCCCTCGAGAAGTTGGAGGCCCAGGATCCCCGAAAGGCTCAGGTCATCGAGGCCCACATCTTCGGGGGTCTCACGTACGACGAAACCGCGGAAGTCGTGGGGATCTCGGCCGCCACGGTGGACCGGGACCTACGAATGGCGAAGGCGTGGCTCGCCCGGGAGCTCGGTAGGCCATGAGTGAGGCCCTGAGCCCCGAGCGGTGGGAGCGGGTGGAGGCCCTCTTCTTCGATGCCTTGGAGCAACCCCCGGAGGAGCGGCAGGCATTTCTGGCCGACGCCTGCGGCGAAGAGCCGAGCCTGAGGGACGAGGTCCTGAGTCTCCTCCAGGCGGATTCGGAAGAGGTGAGACGCCGGGTCGAAGCAGTGGATCGGGTCGCCGAAGGTCTGATGGCGTCCACGGGCTCCACGGCCCCGGGCCAGCGTCTGGGCGCGTACCGTCTGAAGGAGGAGCTCGGACGGGGCGGAATGGGGGTCGTCTATCGAGGAGTCCGCGAGGGAGACGACTTCGAGCAGACCGTGGCGGTGAAGGTCCTTCCAGGCGCCCTGTTCAGCCCCGAGACCGTGGATCACTTCCGGAACGAGCGGCGGATCCTGGCCGGGCTCGAACACCCGAACATCGCCCGGCTCCTGGACGGGGGCACGACGCCGGAAGGGGTCCCCTACGTGATCATGGAATACGTGGACGGGATTCCCCTGGACCGGTACGCCGACGAACGTGGCCTCTCCCTCGAGGATCGGATCTGGCTCTTCCTCGCCGTGTGCGACGCCGTCCAGTACGCCCATCGGAACCTGGTGGTTCACCGGGATCTCAAGCCCTCGAACATCTTGGTGACCCCCGAGGGGATCCCCAAGCTGCTGGACTTCGGGATCGCCAAGCTCCTGAATCCCGGAGAGATGACGGGTGCGTCGGAGGAACGCCGACCGCCTCCGACGGCCACCCGCATCATGACCCCCCGGTTCGCGAGCCCGGAGCAACTCCTGGGAAAGCGCATCGGGACGACCTCCGACGTCTACAGCCTGGGCCTCGTCCTGCATATCCTCCTCGCCGGCGTCGAGGCCCGGGGTCCGGACGACGCGTGGATCGATGCCATGGCCACGGACACCCTCGACGGCCCCGACCCCCTCCTTCGAGCGCTCCGGGACGATCCTGTGGCTCCCAGCACGGCGTCGGGCGACCCCGGCCTTCGGGGCGATCTGGACACCATAGTCCTCACCGCCCTCCGGCGGGACGTATCGGAGCGCTACGAGTCGGTTCGGGCGCTTGCCGACGATCTGGAGCGCTACCTCACCGGCAAGCCCATCACGGCCCGGCCTCCGACCCTCGGGTACCGGGCGAGGAAGTTCATCCGTCGGAACCGGGGGCCGGTTCTCGGGGCGGTGGTGGCACTCGTGCTCCTCGTGGCCCAGACGGGAATCTTCCTCGACCGACTGGCCGGAGAGCGGGACGTGGCTCAGCGTGAAGCGGAGCGGGCCACCGAATCCCTCCGCTTTCTCACGGAGGTATTCCGGGGCGTCGATCCCTTCGTCGCAGCCGATCCGGACCTGACGGCCCTCGAGGTGCTGAGCCAGGGAGCCGCTCGGGTGGAGGCGGAGCTGGCGGATCAGCCAGCCATCCAGGCCGAGATCCTGGACGCCGTGGGCTCCGTGTACGAGAATCTCGGCGCCCTGGACAGTGCCCGCTCGGCCTTCACCCGCAGCCTGGCCGTCCGGGAAGCCACGTTCGGTCCCCGGTCGCAGGAGACCGCGTACGGAATCTCGCAGCTGGGAGGACTTCTCATCGAGCTGGACGAGGTCGCACGCGCCGACTCGCTCCTCGTCCGCTCGCTGGCGTTGCGTCGGGGGCTCCTTCCTCCGGATCATCCGGACATCGCCGCTGATCTGGGCCAGCGCGCCTATCTCGCCCACCGGGACGGCCGCCTTCAGGAATCCGACTCCCTCTTCCGGGCCGCCCTGGCCGTCATCGACTCTCCCTCCGCCGACGCCCATCCGGACCTTCGCGGCGACCTCCTCAGCAATCATGGAGCCCTCCTCGTCGAGATGGACCGCCTGACCGAGGCGGAAGGGGTTCTGCGGGAAGCCCTGGAGATTCGACGCAGCCTCTACGGACTTCGGCATCCCGAGGTGGCGCCCACCCTGAATCACCTGGCCAACGTCCGATTGCAGGCCGGGGCCCACGAGGAAGCCGAGGCCCTGTATCGGGAACTCCTGAGCTGGAGCTCCGATCTCCTGGGTCGAGACCACCCCATGATCGTGGCCTGGGAGAACAACCTCTCGGCGGCGCTGCGAGGTCGGAGCCGCTACCAGGAGGCGTTGGAGATCCAGGAGCGGGTGGTGGAACGACGTCGGGCGACCTACGGCGAAGGGCATGGAGAGGTGGCCTTGGCCCTCAACAATCTGGCCAACCTCTATACGGATCTGGGGCGCCTCGACGAGGCGAACGCCACTCTGGAAGAGGCCCTGGCCATCAATCGCGCCGTCTACGGTGACGAGCACCCGGCCGTCGCGACCAACCTCAACAACTTGGCGACCATGGCGTGGCGTCGGGGGGAGTTCGAGACGGCACTCCGCATGGCGCTGGAGGTCCTGGAGATGGATCGCCGACTGCTGGGGATCGAGCATGAGTACGTGGCCACGGACCTGACCGCAGTCGGCAACTATCACCTCTACCTGGAGCAGCTCGACCGGGCGGAGGAGCCCCTGCGCGAGGGGCTGGAGCTCATTCGGCGCATCCGCGGTGACCACAACCCGAACACGGCCAATGCAGCCGCCGTCTATGCCGACTGGCTCATCGCGGTCGGCCGGGCCGAAGAGGCCGAGAGCCTCGCCCGGGAATCCCTGGAGACACGCCTCGACCTCTTCGACGAGGACGACCTCTGGGTGGCTCTCTCCCGTTCCACGCTGGGCGAGGCTCTCACGCTCCAGAGGCGATATGAGGAAGCCGAATCGGAGCTTCTGCGTGCCCGGGAGGTGATGGAGATGCGGGCGCCGGATGGAGATCCGATCGAGGCCCGGAACGAGGAGCGAATCGAAACGCTCTACCGGGCCTGGGGACGCGAATCCACCCCGCCATGAGGGAGTCTGTGGTGATTCTGCGCTCTAGGGATTGACAGCGATTCGTCCTCGCGGACCCACCGATCGACGGTGCTGCCGCGGGTCGGCCTCATCCCTGGAGAACCCACCATGGACTCTCGGACATCCGCGCGTTTCCGGTTTCCGGCCCTCACCCGACCCCGAATCCGGCTTGGCCGGCGGCGGGTCCTGCTTCTGACTCTCGGTGTCACCCTCGGCATCGCGGCCTGCGGCGGCGAGAGCCCCACGACGCCCCTGGACGACGGACGGCCCGGGGACGGGACCCCGAACCGGCCGCCCATCGACGACCTGCCGGTCACCGACGTCACCGAGGAAGACCTGGAGCCCACCGGAACGGTCACCGAGACCGAGGACGGCTACCGGGTCGAGGGTGAGCTCACCATGAGCACCAGCGACACCAGCTCGGTGAGCTTCGTCAACGCCGACCTGGACGTCCGCTTCGACGACCACGGACGCCTGAGGAGCATCAGCGGCAAGGCGGAGATCCCGTCGCCCCACGAGCGCATCGAGATCGAAGACCCCGTCCGGGCCGACGTGGGCCTCTTCCCCGGGGCGTGGCTGAACGAGAACCGGGACCTCCCGATCCTCCTCCAGGACGATACGGACTACTTCGTCTTCGACTTCGAGGCCCGGCTGCAGATGAACGTCGCCACCGGAGAGACCGGAGACGAAGCCACCAAGCCGGTCTCGGTGAAGGCGCCGGTGGGGGGCCGTGCCCTGATGGTCGTCGACTACACCGACCCCATGTACTTCGTGTACGGTCAGCAGGACCTGCTGGGCACCGCCGGGACCGGATGGTCCCTGAATCAGCGGATCCCCTTCCGGCCGACCCACGCCGTTCCCGAGGTCGAGGGAGGCGGGAGCTTCGACGGCGGCACCATCCGGGTGGGCACGTTTCCCATCTTCAAGATCATCAAGGTCAGCGGAACCCAGGTCGACAACAACTACACCGAGCTCCACCTGAGCACCGAGGATCCCCTCGGCTCGTCCGACCTCCGCGTGGGATACCGGCAGGGCCACGACGGCTCCATGG
>JBKHJU010000012.1:0-13142 GCA_046537985.1 Longimicrobiales bacterium | reverse complement strand
GCCCGGGAGCTCTTCGTGTGGATGGCCCGAGCCACGAGCTCCTTGCCGGTTCCGCTCTCTCCGCTCACGAGTACCGGCCCGGAGCCCGGAGCCACTCTCTGGATGTCACGGAAGAGGGTCTGCATGGCGGCGCTCCGACCCACCATGCCGTGGAAGTCGTCCCCGCCCATGGCTTCCCGGAACCTCCGGACCTCTCGGCGCAGGGCCCGGTTCTCCAGGGCCCGGCTCGCGCTCACCCGGAGGTGATCGAGATCCAGAGGCTTGGTGAGGAAATCCTCGGCGCCCGCCCTCAATGCGTGCACGGCCTGCCGGACCGAGCCGAACGCGGTGATCGTGATGAACGCCGGCGCCGGATCCAGGCGTTCGCGCGTCCACTCCAGGAGGGCGTGGCCACCTTCGCCCGGAAGGCGGAGGTCGCTGATCACCAGATCGAAAGGGCGCGCTTCCAGGAGCTCCACCGCCTTTTCGGCGGAGCCGGCGAGGTGCACGTCGTATCCCTCGGACTCCAGCTCTTCGCCCAGAAGTATCCGGAGCCCCTCGTCGTCCTCCACGACCAGGACCCGGCTCCGCTCGGCCATCACGTGCCCACCCGGTGTGCGTGGCGGTCCGGGGTCCCGATCCGGTCCTCGAGGGGGAGGACGATCCGGAACCGCGCCCCCTGCGGCGACCCGCTCCCCAGCTCCACCCGTCCTCCATGGTCGTCGACGATTCCGTGGACCACCGCGAGCCCGAGACCGGTTCCCTCGCCCGTGGCCTTCGTGGTGAAGAACGGCTCGAAGATCCGATCGACCAGGTCGGGGTCGACTCCTGGACCGTCGTCGGCCACGAAGAACCCCTCCTCCCTTCGATCCTCGTCCCGAAACCATCCGATATCCACTCGACTCCGGGCAGCGTGAAGGGCGTTCTTGAGGACGTTTCCGAGTGCCTGCTCCATGGCTCCCGGATCGACCTCGAGAACCGGTGCCGGCTGGGACCCCGATACACGAATCTCGACACCCCGATTCCTCCGTTCCGCCTCGTGGGCGTCGACGACGGACCGCACGAGGCGATCGGCCGGGACCGGACGGGGTGCGGCGTGGACCCCCCTCCCGAAGTCCAGGAGCTGGCGGACGATCTCTTCCATCCGCTTGGTCTCCCGCCGGATCGCTCGAACCTCTTTCGCCATCTCGCCGGAGAGCTCCGGTTCACGCAGGAGCCGCTGGGCCCGACCGTCGAGAACGCTCAGGGGGGTGCCGAGCTCGTGCGCGACCCCGGCTCCCAGCCGCCCGACGGCCGCCATCTTCTCGCTCCTGCGCAGCTCCCGCTCGAGACGGAGCTGCTCTTCCTGATGCCGTCGGACCTCGTCCTCGGCTCGCTGAATGCTGTCGAGCATCCGGTTCAGGGCCCCGGCGAGCCCGGCGATCTCCCGGGGACCGCCGAGGTCCGCCCGGTGCTCCCGGTCTCCCCGCTCCACCTGCGTCATGCTCTCCAGAAGTCCGTCGAGGTGCCTCCCCACGGCCCCCCGGTGTCCGACCATGACGAGCCCCGTCATGACGAGGAGCCCCGCGAAGAGGCTTCCCCCGACCCGCAGTCGGAGCGCGTTCAGGTATTCCTCGATGTCGCTCCGTCGCCGGGTCACCTGGAGGAGGCCGATGGGACGACCTCCGTCGCTCGTGAGGGGCACGAAGTAGGAGTAGACCTCCTCGCCACCCGCCTCGCCGTATGATCCCAGACGGTCCGCTTCCTCGGCCATCTCGCTGATCTGGCTCGGGTCCTCCCCGGTGCTCGCGGCACCGAACGCCGAGACGAGCCGTCCTTCACCGTCGTAGAGGTAGGCTCCGTAGACCCTTCCGATGCGGAATGCGGATTCGAGGGCGTCGAGTGCTCCCTCCACCCGGTCCGCTTCGAGACCCCGGCTCAGCGGGAGCCGGATGGCCCGGGAAACGAGCTGAACGTCCTCCTCCATCCGTTGCACCGCTTCTTCCTCGAGCGCTCGCAACACCAGGACTCCCCCCGCGACCGCTGCCAGGGAGAGGGGGACGATCACGGCCAGGATCAACGAAGTCCGAAGGCTTCGGGCCGGGATTCGGGGAAAGCGCACGGTCGCCGGATTCGGTGACGGATGGATGGCCGGCCGAGCCTACGTGGGAAAAGACCCGGAACGATAGTGCCAATTTAGCACATGCGCTATTTTTGCACAATCCGGAGGGTGCCAGGCCGTGACGGGTACCGGGAGGGTGGGTGCCGTCGAGGCGCCGACCCGGGTCAGCTCCCCATCCTCTCGTGCGCCGACTCCACCAGGATCTCGGCGAACTCCAGGGCCTCGGACGCCAGGACGAAGAGGGTGGCGGGAAGCCCCCGCGTCGTCTCCTGGAGACGCTCGTAGTATTCCCGGAATCCCTCGTCCGGCTCCCTCATTCCCATGAGGACCAGGTCCGCGTCCCCGGAGGACTCGTGGAGGATCTCGGGAAAGGCTCGACCACGGGCGGGCAGGATGCGGAGCCGGACGCTCGCGATCCGGATCCCCGCCAGCATCTCCTCGAGGTTCTCCCGGACCCGGGGCACGGCCTCCTCCGAGTCCACGATCATGGTCAGCCGGAGCTCGGGATCGTCCCATTCGGAGGATCCCTGGAGGAGGTAGGACAGCACCAGCATGAGGCCTCCGTTCCTCTCGAGACCACCCCACCACACGTCGATCCGGCGGCGCTTTCCGAATCCGCCCTCGTCCGGCTCCCGCAGGATCAGGACGTTCCGACGGGCGTCGTGGAAGGCGCGGATCATGTCGCAGTAGTCGTCCCGGCGGGTGGGGTCCTCGCTGTCTCCCAGGATGATGGTGTTGGGCACGAGGTTCCCGTAGCCGTACGTTTCCACGAGGCGCTTGCTTCCTTCGAAGGGAGTCGGGGCCGCCACCAGCCGAACGAACGCCTCCACGCCCCGGCGGGCCAGGTACTCCCGGATCGTCTCCTCGAGGGAGGTCCGGCGTTCCGCATTCGTGTCTTCGGGAAGCACCGAGGACACCGTGATGAGGCCGCGATCGTGGGTCAGCGCGTTGGCCAGCTCCACCAGGTGCCACCGTTGGGTGGGGGCACCGGACAGGACCAGGGAGTGGGGGCGCCAGGATCGGGGGTCGGTATTCCTTTCGATCCGGAGGAGGCCGCTCCGCACCACCGCCATCCAGATCCCCTGGCGGACGTCACCCCAGGCCGCCTCGAGCCCCCGGCGCTGAAGCCAGAGGAAGACGCCCAGGACCACCACCGCCGCCACGACGGTGGCCACCGCGTTGATCAGGAACATGACCACGAGGCAGCCGGCCGCTCCGAGAAGCGAGATCGACCAGTGGACCTTGAAGGCCGGGCGAAACGAGGGGCTCCCCAGGAATCCCTCGAGGCCCGCGGCCAGATTCACGGTCAGGTACGAGGTGAGGAAGAACATGGTGAGGACGGGGGCCACCGCGTTGAGGTCGCCGAGCCACACGGCGGCGAGTGCGACCCCCAGCGTCAGGATGGTTCCATATCGGGGGATGGCTTCCGCCCCACTGCCCGTTCCCAGCCAGCGGAGGGCTCGGGGGAGCACGCCGTCCAGCGCCAGGGACTGGAGGACCCGGGGTGCGCCCAGGATGCTCCCCATGGCGCTGGAGAGGGTGGCGCCCCACACTCCCAGGAGAATGGCGTCTCCCGAGAAGGCCATCCGCCGCATGACGAGTGGATCCTCGATGAGGGTCACGGCGTCGGCCCGGCTCGCCAGGACGACGGGCAGGATCATGTAGACCAGGTATCCCACCCCCAGGGCCGCCAGGGTTCCCCGGGGAATGGACCGGGCCGGATCCTTCAGGTCCCCGGACATGTTCACTCCGGCCTCGATCCCGGTCACGGCGGGGAAGAAGACAGCGAAGACGACCCAGAAGTTCTCCGAGAGCCGGTCCGGGGCCCCGGTGAGCTCCACCGTCGTCTCCTCGAGTGGCCCCCCGGCGAAAAAGGAGAGGAGGGAGAGGGCGATGGCCGCCATGACGAAGTACTGGCTCCTGATGACCAGCCGGGTCGACTTCATGGCCAGGAGGGCCACCGCCACCGTCACCACCGTCCCGACCCAACGCTGGTCCAGGGCGGGGAAGACGTTCACGACGCTCTCGGCGAAACCGATGGTGTAGAGGGCGCACGAGAGAGCCAGGGCAAAGTAGAGGGGGATCCCCACCGCCCCTCCGGTCTCCAGCCCCAGGGACCGGCTGATCATGTAGTAGGCCCCGCCGATCCGGACCCGGCGGTCCGTGGCGATGGCCGACATGGAGAGCGCCGTGAACCCGGTGATGGCCGTGCACATGGTGACGATGGCCAGGGTGCCCAGGAGCCCCACGTTCCCCACGACCCATCCGAACCGCAGGTACATGATCACGCCGAGGATCGTCAGGATCGACGGGGTGAAGACACCCCCGAAGGTGCCGAGGCCCGCGCCCGGAATCCCCTGGGGCTCGAACGCCGGTCCGGTGGGCTCCGGAGAGTGGTTCGTCGGCGGCCGGGCGCCGGAGGAGGGACTACCGGGGAAGGAGTTCCGGGACGGGTTCAACGGTGGACGCGGTTCGGGTGAGGGGCGAAAGTCGCCCCGAATATGGAGGAGCGAGATGCGTGACGATACTCCGCTTCCGCCGCACGGCCACCGCCCCCGGCTCGACGCGAGGGTCCGGACCATGCACCTTTCAATCCCGTGACTGTCTTCACCTGGGGCGTGATCGCCCTACTCATCGCGTTCAACGGCCTCTACGTCGCCGCCGAATTCTCGGCGGTGAGCGTTCGACGGAGCCGGATCCGCCAGATGGCGGAGCGAGGGAACCGCTTCGCCCGGAGCCTCCTTCCGACCCTCGACGAGGCGAAGAGCCTCGATCGCTACATCGCGGCGTGCCAGGTGGGGATCACCGTCTCCAGCCTGGTCCTGGGTGCCTATGGCCAGGCCACCCTGGGAGAGGCGCTCGTCCCCCTCTTCGAAGATTGGGGTGACATGCAGGCCGTGGCGGCGCAGTCCACTTCGGCCGCCGTGGTCCTGGTGGCCCTGACCACCTTCCAGATGGTCCTGGGGGAGCTGGTTCCCAAGTCCCTCGCCCTCCAGTACCCGACCCGGGTGGCCTTGTCCACCGTCCTTCCCATGCGGTGGTCGGAGAAGATCCTGTCCTGGTTCGTGGATCTCCTGAACGGCAGCGGGTGGCTCGTCCTCCGCCTTATTCGTGTGGAGCCGAAGCCCCACCGGCATCTCCACTCCCCCGAGGAGATCAAGTACCTGGTGGCCGAGAGCCGTGAGGGAGGATACCTGCGACCCGAGGAGCAGCGGCGGCTGAACGAGGCCCTGGGACTGACCCAGCGCACCGCGCGGGAGCTCATGGTGCCCCGCACCCGGGTGGTCGCCCTGGACGAGTCGGTCGACGTGGACGCCGCCGTGGAGGTCGCCGTGGACTCGCCCTACACCCGATTCCCCGTCTATCGGGGCTCCATCGACCGGGTCGTCGGATTCGTCCATTCCAAGGACCTGGCCGCCGTCTGGTTGGGGGGCGGAGCGCCCCCCGGCGAGGACGATTCGCTCCGGTCCCACGTCCGGCCCATTCTGGCGGTCCACGAGACCCTTTCGGCCGACCGGGTTCTCTCGCTGATGCGGCGGGAGCGGGGGATCATGGCCGTCGTGGTGGACGACTTCGGGGGAACGTCGGGCATCATCACCACCGAAGACATCCTGACCGAGATCCTCGGCGAGATGGTGGACGAGTTCAAGCGTCGGGACGGGGGGCCGGAGCGGCTTTCCGACGGCCGGATCCGGCTTCCCGGAGGGCTCCCCCTCTACGAGGCGTCCGGGTGGGTCGGCACGGCGTTGGAGGGGGAGCCCGACACGGTGGGAGGACTCGTCGTGTCCCACCTGGAACGCTTTCCTCGTCCCGGGGACACCGTGGAGATCGACGGCGTCCTCATCGAGGTGGAGGAAGTCGAGGGACAGGCCGTGCGGAGCGTGCTGGCCCGGTCGAGAGAGGACGAACCGGGTGCCCGCCGGCCGAACGCCGGACCCTCCGATCTCCAACCCGGCGCCGACTCCGGAGTCGAGGGCTCGCCGTGATCCCCACCCTCGTCGTGGCGAGCCTCATCCTTCTCAACGCGGTCTTCGTGGCCGCGGAGTTCGCAATCGTCGGCTCCCCCAGGGTTTCGATCGAGCGGTCGGCGGCGGAGGGAAGCCGCCTCGCACGCCTCGTCGGCCGGGTGCTTCGGGACGCCCGCAGGCAGGACCGCTACATCGCCACGGCCCAGCTCGGCATCACGTCGGCCAGCCTCGCCCTCGGGATGTACGGGGAGCACCTCATGGCCGAGTGGCTGGGTGACCAGCTCGAGGCCCTCGGAGTCTTCGGGGACCTCCGATGGATCAGTGCCCACGCCGTGGCCAGCGCCGCCGCCGTCGCCTTCCTCACCTACCTGCACGTGGTCCTTGGCGAGATGGTGCCGAAGTCCCTGGCCCTCCAATCCCCGGGGAAGATGGCCATGGCCATCGCCGTGCCCATGCGGGTCATGGAGCTCGTGCTGTACCCCCTGGTCCTCATTCTGAACGGAATCGGCAACGGCATCCTCAAGATCCTGGGCGTGGAGCGCACCGCCGTCACCGACGAGCGATACCGCACCGTGGACGAGCTAAGCTTCATCGTCGCCGAGAGCCGGGCCCAGGGGCTCCTGGGGAGGGAGCCGGCCCGGGTCGTACAGGAGCTTCTCGAGTTCAGCGACCTCACGGCGGGCGAGGTCATGGTGCCCCGGACCCGGATCGTGGCTTTTCCCGTGGGTGCCACGGAAGAGGAGGTCACGGCGGTGCTCCGGGACGAACGCCATACCCGATTTCCCGTCCACGAGGGGGACCTGGACAACATCGCCGGAGTGGTCCACGTGAAGGATCTCCTGCAGGGGCTCGGCGCGGGCGGACGCATCGATCGCTCCCTGCTCCGGGAGCTGCCCTACGTCCCCCGGACCGAGGGGCTCGACCGGGTGCTGAGAGCCATGCGTAGAAGCCGGTCCCAGATGGCGGTGGTCATGGACGAGCACGGGGGGACCGCGGGGATCGTGACCCTGGAGGACCTCTTCGAGGAGGTGGTGGGCGACATCGCCGATCCGGGAGAGGTCCCGCCGGTCCGGAAAGACGCGGACGGTCGGATCTCGGTGGCGGGGACGGTGCGCCTCGACGAGCTGGGAGAAGCCCTGGACCTCGTCCTCGAGCACGAGGACGTGGACACGGTGAGCGGCCTGGTCATCGCCCGGCTCGGACGTCCTCCCGCCATCGGCGACCGGGTCGAGTTCGAGGGCGTGACCCTGGAGGTGTCGGCGGTCCGTGGGAGGGGGGTCGAAGAGGCCCGCGTGGTGGGAGTGCCCGTTCCCGACCGATGATCGTCGTCGAGACAGCACTGGTTTCCGCGAAGCCGTCCCCACGCATTGGAGCGGAACGGGATTCGTTCCGCTTCCTCGGTCCCTTCCGGGGCCGGGCCGTCGCCTTCCTGCCCAGGGAACCCCGATCGTGTTCCGCGTTCCGACGTATCTCGCAGAGAGCTCGATTCACGGCGCAGGCGTCTTTCGGCGAGGAGCTGACGTGTGACGACCGGTCCTTCGACGTCGTCGCCAGGGAGAAGGGGCTGGAAGCCATGCTGGGGGTCGGCGCGGAATAGGAGGCCGGACCTCCGGATCCGCACCACGCGTCCGGACCACGGGGCCGCCGCCCGGGTGCCGGCGGTGAGGCCCGGACCTCCGGATCCCGGGTCCTCGTGGCGCTCACCCGCCGGCTCCTCCCCCGATGGGATCCCCCGCCGGCATCTCCAGAGCCGGGCCGGGCACGGTGTTCTCGATCCGCGACTGCCAGCGACGGATGTCGGCCGCCACGAGGCGCTGATGGGGCGTGGGCTCGGTCAGATCCTCGAGACGGAGGGCCAGGCGCTCGAGGCGGTCCGAGAGGATGGCCCTGACCTCGAACGAGTTGTCGGCCCGGCTCGCCTGCTGCATGAGCTGGTCGGCCACGACCCGCTGAACCACGTGGAGGACCCGCCTCCGGTACTCGTTCTCCGGCACCGGCGCATCCCAGGTGGCCTCGACGAGGCGATCCACGACTTCCTCCAGCTCCGGGTAGTCGCCCATGCTCCCGAAGACGACGAGGCGGGCCATCCGGCGGGGGTGGAGGATCTCACCCACCGAGAAGCTCGCAGCGGCCTCTGCGGCGCCCAGGGGATCGAACAGGAGCCCCGTGTGTCCCGGGAAAGCCTCGCCGTCGTCGTGCCGGTACGCCGGCGGAGGGATCAGTTCGAGGATCCGCTCGGGCAGGGTCAGGAAGTCGACGGTGAGGGTGGAGAGGATCGTCTCGAGGGCCCTGCGCTGCTCCTCGGCCGGAACGATGGATGTGGGTGTCTGGCCGTCCCCCTTCAGGGCGTACCGGTAGTCGGCTCCGCCCAGGCTCTGCGCGGCGGAACGGAGCTGGAAGCGGTGGTGCATGTAGAGGGGAAGGAGGACGTGCTCCAGATCCGAGAGGGGCTGTCCTTCCCGGAGGGCCTCCACGCCGAACCGCTCGAGCCCGATCTCCCGGATCCTCAGCTCGACCTCGAGGTGGTCCACCAGGTTCGAGCCGTTGTCCCAGACGCTGGCGTAGGGATGGCCGGCTCCGACGAAGTTGTTGTTCTCGTGGCCCATGTAGACCAGCCCCTCGGCCACGGAGCGCTCGGCGATCTCGTTCAGGGCCGCCTCCTCGTCGACCCCCTCGGGGAATTCCCGGTAGAGCCACTCGATGGAGAGCTCGTCGTAGGTGCCGATGCGCTGGAGGTAGGCGTTGGAGAGGTCGAGGTCGCCCCCTTCGTCGATCTCCACGAGGGGAGCGGGATAGTCCATCACGCTCTCCCGCCCGTAGGCGCTGGCCATGTAATTGTGGGGAAGGCCCAGCGTGTGTCCCACCTCGTGAGCCGAGAGCTGGCGGACCCGGGCCAGAGCCATCTCCACCGGGTCCGAGCCCGGGGCGAGCTGGACCAGGTAGTCGAGGCCGGACGGGGGCTCGGCGCCGTCGAAGGGTGGGACCAGCCCCTGGCCCATGAGGTAGTCCTGCCGCAGGCGCAGGCTTCCCAGGTTCACCACGCCCCGGATGATCTCCCCGGTCCGGGGATCCACCACCGAGCTGCCGTAGGAGTAGCCCCGGGTCCTCCGGTGGGTCCAATGGATCACGTTGTAGCGGATGTCCTGTGGATCCACGTCGTCCGGGAGCACCTCGACCCGGTACGCGTCGATGAAGCCCGCGGCCTCGAAGGCGTCGCTCCACCAGCTCGCCCCCTCGACGAGGGCGCTCCGGACGGGCTCGGGCGTACCCGGGTCCACGTAGTAGACGACGGGCTCCAGGGGCTCCGAGCGCTCGGCTTCGGGATCCCGCTTCTCCAGACGATGGCGGGCGGCCCAGCGCACCCGGAGATCCTCGTCGATGGGGGTCGCGTAGTCGAAGATGGTGGGGCCGTTCACGCCAATCCGGGGATCGGCCCGGCGGGTCCGGAAGCCGTCGTCGGGGAGCCGGACGAAGGAGTGGTGCTGGCGGAGGGTGACCGCGTCGCCGGTGGCCGCCACGCCCTGGACCAACCCGCCCGGGTCGTCGCTTGTGAAGGTGAGCGTGGCTTCCACCTCGGTGTTGTCCGGGAAGGAACGGGTGCGGGGCAGGTGGATGGCGCTCCGGGACCGATCGAGTCGGAACGTCCCCTGATCCCGGGCCACCAGCTGCTGGACGACTCCCCGGGCGTCCCGAAGGAAGAAGTCGGTGGCGTCCACGAGCACCCGGTCTTCGGTCTCGGCCACGACGTCGAACCCCCAGTGGACCGAGGGGGCGAAGGCGTCCCGGACGGCCTCCACCTCCGTGGGGTTGTCGGTTCGGGCGCGAAACCGGTAGTTGGGCTCGAAGAGGAGGACCCGCGGCCCGACGCGACGGGCTTCGAGGACGTGGGTGCCCCGGAGCTGTCCGCGATCGATTCCCACCGGGTTGCTCCCCAGTCCCGATGCCATGGAGATCTGGTAGAGAAACTCGGTCTCCAGCTCTGCGATCTCCCAGAAGAGGGACCCCGTGGCGTCGTCCCAGTAGAGGTCGAAGAGGCCCTCCATCCGGTCCATGCCGTCGGTTCGGGTCTCGATGGTGGGGAGGGTCGTCGCCTCCTGGGTGGGTCCGGAGACGCCGGCTGGGTCGCTGGTGGAGGAGCCCGGGGAGGCCTGACCGGCCGCCGGTGACGCCGCCGCTCCCGACGCGACGGCGAAGAGGAGGGCGATCGCCAACGGCCCGGCGACGGCTCCCGGGAAGGCCGCGACCCCCGGGAAGACGGTGGCCGGGGGCGGAGCGTCCGCGCTCCATGGACGGGGGCGGAGGGAGTGGGGAGTCGTCATCTCGTTCACCTCGGAAGTTCGAATCGGGTTCGGCGCGGGGCGTCGTGGACGTTACCCTCGCAACCTACGGCACGAACTCGGCCGGGACACGATCCGGGTCCGGACCGGACTCGGGCCGACCCACGCACCAGGTTGGATTCCGACCCGTTCCCGAACAGCGTTTCGACGGGCGTTCGGCTCTTGCGGCCGGATCCCGGAGTGGCGACGGGTGACGAAGCGGGTTGCCTCCCGTATGCTGGTACGGCCCGGGGAGATCGGAAAGCCTGGAGAGCCAGGAAAGCCTGGAGAGCCAGGAGAGCTTGGAGAGCCCGGCAACGCCCATTCGTATCGAGCTGGAGACGCCATCCATGGCCAACTTCGAGATACCCGTTCGTGACTACATGTCCTCGCCCCTCCGCTCGGCCCACGTCCGGGACTCCCTGGAGGACGTCTATCGACAACTCCGGGAATCCGGGTTCTCGGCCCTTCCCGTCGTGGACGATGACGGTCGGGTGGTGGGGGTCCTCTCTCGCACGGACCTGCTGCGCCTGGGAACCCGCCAGGCCGGCAACCGACCGCGAGCCTCGCTCCTCGTTCTTCCGGAGCGGGCCGCCGAGGACGAGATGACCTCCTATCCCACTACGGTGGACGCCGAGACTCCCCTCGCCAGGGTCGCCGAGATCATGATCGACGACCGGGTCCACCGGGTCTACGTGGAGAACGGCGACGAGACGGTGGGGGTCGTGACCACCCGGGATCTGATGCGGGCCGTGTCCGACAAGAAAGTCAACCACCCTTTGTCCCGGTACATGTCGTCACCGGTATTCACGATCCGGGCTTCGGAGCCGGTGTCCCTGGCCACAGAGCGCCTCGGGAAGGCGCGGGTGACGGGTCTCGTCGTGGTCGAGGGAAGGTGGCCCGTGGGGCTCTTCGGTCAGACCGAAGCCCTGGAGGCGCGGGATGCGCGGCGGGAGACGGCGGTGGAAGAGGTGATGAATCCGGCCATCCTGATCCTCGACAGTGAGACCCCCATCCACCGGGCGGCGGCTCAGGCCGCCAGCATGGACGCGCGGCGGATCGTCGCCACGGACGGTCCCGACACGGTCGGAATCGTCACGGGCCTGGATTTCGCCCGGGTCACGGAGTAGATCCTTCGGGCTCGTCGCCCCGCACTCGCGAGGAGTCCAGCTCGAGGGAAGGGAAGGGGATGAGATCGGGCCACGCGTCCGGATCGGCCTCCGGGTGGGCTTCCACGACATCCCGGCAGCGGGTCATGTGCGCCCGGATCCCGTCCACGTCCAGGCCCAGATAGGCCGACGGGTAGCTCGCCAGCTTCTTTCGGGCCTTGGCGAGCTGAGCCCGGATGCCGTGACGGTTTCCCCGCTTGGCGTGGACGAAGGCGCTGGCGTAGAGGATCAGCCCCTGGAGAAAGTCGCTCCGACTTTCCCGCCAGGGACCCTCCAGGACTTCGTGGCTCTCCCAATACTCGCCCCGGTTGACCCGCGCGACGAACTTGCGGAGCGCCGAGGGAACGAGGGCGGCCGGATGCTCGCCGGGCTCGTCGCTGGTCGCGGTCATGGATCGGAACGTGATCGAGTTCGATGCCCGGAGGAAATCAGACGCTCCCCGGGCTGTCGGGAAATCGACCTTGCAGGCGGCTTGAGCCGGGGGGTACCTTCTCTGCACCCCTTCGTTCCGCCGCGTCCGTCACTTCCGTCGATCGGGAGTCGATCATGGTTCCGTGTTCCCGGCCGGATCCAACCAGGGAACGATGTCCGGCACCAACCGCGCCCCCAGCGGGAGCGGGGGTCGGATCCAGACCGGGACGTCGCGTCGCTCCAGTTCGGGAAGCCCGAGTTCAACCTCCGGCGCATCGAGGGGAGGCGCCCGTCGAGCTTCCTGGATTGCGGCTCCGTGGCCGGGGGCTCTCGCGCGGACCGTTGTCAGGTCGTGATGCAGTTCATCGTCGGGCTTTCGCGCGCCGGTGAGGGCACCCGGGTCGGACGATCGTGGACGCCTACGCCGGCCTCGGGACGTGAGCGGGAACGCCGTCCACTGCCTTTCCCGGGGAATGCTGGAACAGCGCCTCGCGGAGCTCGTGTTGGATCGATTGGCCACCGTCGACTGAACCTTGCAGGAGATTTTCATGTCCCATCCTGGATCGCGTTCCAACCCGAGACCGGAGAAGGGCGAGGCGAGGACCTCCGTGGCGCTCTCGTGGGCGCTGGCGCTGCTGGTGGTTTTCCTTCTTCCGACTTCCTCCCTGGCCCAGCAGTCGGATGACTACGCCCGGTCCGGCGACGGGGTCCGGGTCCTGGAGCTGGGGGGCGGAACCACCATCGAGATGCTCCTGGACGCGTCCAATCTCGGGACGGACCAGATCGAGGTGGCCGAGATCACGTTTCCCGTGGGCTTGAACCCGCCCGGGGGGCACAGCCACGGCGCCATGGAGATCTTCTACGTGGTGGAGGGCGTCCTCGGCCACGTGGTGAACGGTGAGGAATATCGTATCGAGCCCGGCATGGTGGGGGTGGTGAAGCCCGGAGACGAGGTCATCCACCGCGTACTGGGAGACGAGCCCGTGAGGGCCCTGGTCATCTGGGTGCCCGGGGGCGAGGCGGATCGGATCGCACCGCCGGAGCGCTGGAGGGAGAGCGGGGGCTGAGAGCCCGGCGTTTTCCCACGAATCCAGGACCGCAGCGCTCGAGACGCCCGTCTCCCTCGGGAGCTCCTCGTCCAGCTCGGAGGGAGGGCTCCATGCGGCGCCGCCGCCGCGGAACATGGGTGGCTCCGGAC
>JBKHJU010000373.1:0-3046 GCA_046537985.1 Longimicrobiales bacterium | reverse complement strand
CCCATCGGTCGACGAAGAGGGACTCCACCAGGCCCGGACTCCCGGCCAGGAGCCGGGAGCCCAGATACGCCAGTCCCCCCACGGCGGCGATCCCCAGGGAGCGGTGGATCCGGGATCGGGGGATCCTGTGGGGATCGACTTCCTTCATCGCATCCCGGTCCGGGAGATGATCACGGAGGGGCCGGGGCGACCGAGTGGATCTGCGGAGGCCCCTGCCGGTCCTTCTGAGTCGGAGCGGCCGGATTCGAACCGGCGACCCCCTGCTCCCAAAGCAGGTGCGCTACCGGGCTGCGCCACGCTCCGTTCGTACGTCTGCCCCGGCCTTCGCTCGCGGGTGGCGTCGAAGATATTCCGGCCGGAGGGGCGAGGACAACCTGGGAGATCGTGGTGGTGAGGTTCCCCCACGGCCTCCGCGCCTCGACGCTCCTCGGGGCGATCCCTCGTTCTTCGGGGCGCCGTCAGCTCTGGACGAGGATGCGGGCGTCCTCCAACAGATACAGGATGGCGCTTCCGAGAAGGAGCGCGGAGAACGCCGTGAAGGCGATTCCGTTCCCCGGGAGGGGGAAGTTCGCCGTGATCCAGAGGAGGAAGAAGAACATGAGGAAAGTGGCGAGCCGGCCGTGGAAGTGATGCTCCCGGATAGGCTCCCGACCGGACAGATGAAGCACGAGCGCTCCCCCTCCGATGAGAAGATCCCGGGCGACGACCACCGCGACGAACCAGAGAGGAACCGTGGGGAACGCGGGCCCCTCGACCAGCGCGAAGAAGGCCACCGCGGAGAGCTGGGCCGCCCGGTCGCCGATCGCGTCGAGCCAGGGACCCCAGCGGCTCTCTCCCCCCGTTTTGCGGGCGACGTATCCGTCCAGCCAATCCGAGACGCCGGACATGGACAGCGCGACGAGGGCCCCCACTCGCCAGAGAGTCCGGGATCCGGGATCGCCCGGAGGATGGTGGGTGAACCACGCGAGAGCCAGGAAGACCGGGATCAGCCCGATCCGGAGCAGGCTCAGCGCATCCGCGAGGCGCCGCACTCCGATCTCACGTTCTCTCCGGGGTCACGGATCCGTGCACTCCTCGCAGGGACAAAGCCTGCGCAGGTAGTCGAACGGATAGATCCCGGTTTGGTGTCCGTCGCTCCAGTAGAACTGAAGGGCATAGCGTCCAACGTATTGTATCTCCCTAGGATAGACGTCCGTGTCCACCATCTCCGAAGTGAGCATTCGCTCGCCTGTCATCTCGTCGACACACCCGGCGCAGGGACACGCCAGGCGAAGGGCTCGGGGCGTGTACTCGGAGACGTGGGCGTCCTTCCAGACGATGCGGAGCCGGGTGCCGTCGGAGGTGGGACCGACGTGCTCCGGGATCACGGAGGATTTACCCACGACGGGTTGTCGAACGCGCTTCGAGGTGGGCGGCCAGGGCACGAAATGCCTTCCCCCGATGGCTCCGAGCGTTCTTCTCGTCCGGGGAGATCTCGGCGAAGGTCTTCTGCAGCTCGGGGTCGAAGAAGTGGGGGTCGTAACCGAAACCACCGGTCCCTGCCGGCTCGTCGATGATGAGACCGGGGGCCACGCCCCGGAAGTGGCGGGGCTCGGAGTCGGCGTCCTCGACGAGAGCCGCCACGCAGACGTAGCGGGCCGTTCGCCCGCTCAGCGGGACTTCTTCCAGAAGCTCGATGAGGTACCGGTTGTTCGCCCGATCCCTCGCCTCTCCCACGAGCCCTCGTTCCGGCGAGAACCGCTTCGAGCGCACCCCCGGACGACCGTCCAGGGCGTCGACGACGAGCCCGGAGTCGTCGGCCACGGTGGAAAGCCCGCTTCGCTCGTGGAAGTAGCGGGCCTTTGAAGCCGCGTTCCCCCGGAAGGTATCGTACGGCTCGAGCCTCGTCTCCTCTTCCGACCAGGGGATCTTCACCTCCTCGAGCCCCACGACCTCCACGTCCGCCGGAGCCAGGATCTTGCGGATCTCCTTTAGCTTGTGGGCGCTTCGGGTGGCGATGAGGAGACGCATGTCAGGACCCTGCGAGGCTCTTCTCCTGGAGGTCGACGAGGCTCGCGATCCCGTTCAGGGCGCGGTCCAGGAGCTCGTCGTGCTCTCTCCGGGTGAAAGCCCGGCCCTCGGCGGTCCCCTGGACTTCCACGATCTCGCCGCTGGCAGTGGCCACGACGTTCATGTCGACCTGTGCGTTCCGGTCCGCCTCGTAGTCCAGATCCAGGACGAGGGCATCGTCCACCAGGCCGACGCTGACCGCGGCCACCATCTGGACCACGGGATTCACGGGAAGCTGTCCGTCCCGGACCAGCGCGCCGCACGCCAGGTGGAGGGCGACGCAGCCGCCGGTGACCGCGGCCGTCCGGGTGCCCCCGTCGGCCTGAAGGACGTCGCAGTCCACGATGACGGTTCGGGGACCCAGCTCCCTGAGATCGGTCACGGCCCGGAGGGACCGGCCGATGAGCCTCTGGATCTCCTTGGTCCGCCCACCCACGTCTCCTCCCCGCTCCCGCGACCGGCGCGTGTGGGTGGCGCGGGGGAGCATGGCGTACTCGGCGGTCACCCATCCGAGACCGCTCGGCTCGCGCCACGGCGGAACGTCGTCCATGACCGAGGCGTTGCACAGGACCCGGGTCTCGCCGGTGGAGATGAGGCACGACCCCTCGGCGTAGGGGCTCCAGCCCAGCTGGAACTCCGTGTTTCGAAGGTGATCGGGGGACCACCGCTCGTTCCGCTCCGTCATCGAGATTCTCCTTCCCTGTCAGGCTGCACGGCGGCGCTCGGGCTTCACGGCGCCGGGGCCTCGTTGATCCGGGACTTCGCCCCGCCCGGGTCGTACTTCCCCGCGGGCCCGCACTGCTCGGGCCCGGATCACTCCGTCCTCGGTCCCGTCTCGGTCCGAGCTCGCTCCATGAGCTCCGTGGTGGAGTACCCTTCGATGAAGGGGATCACCTCGACCCGACCCCCGGCCCGGACCACGTCGTCCCGGCCGACGATCTGGTCCGGGGCGTAATCCCCTCCCTTGACGAGGATGTCGGGAAGGAGAGCCGCGATG
>JBKHJU010000372.1:0-3056 GCA_046537985.1 Longimicrobiales bacterium | reverse complement strand
GGATGAGGCTCTCCAGGTAGCCGGCTCGGGTCAGGTTCTCCAGGATCTGTCGGGACGTGGGATTCACGTCGAACGACACCGACGGATGGACCTGGCGCCCCTCCACCATCATGGCCGGAACCGCGAAGTCCCGGAATCCAGGGTTGGCCGACGATCCCAGGTAGGCCTGGTAGATCTCCTTTCCGGCCACCTCCCGGACGGGCACCACGTTCCCCGGGCTGGTGGGCAGGGCGATGAGGGGCTCGAGCTCGGACAGGTCGATCTCGTCCACGTCGTCGTACCCGGCGCCATCGTCCGCCACGAGCTCGATCCAGTCGTCCCCCCGCTTCTGCTGGGCCAGGAAGCGGTGCACCGCCCGGTCCGAGGGAAAGACGGTCGTGGTCGCTCCCAGCTCCGTGCCCATGTTGGCGATGACGTGTCGGTCCATGGCCGACAGGGAGTCGAGTCCGGGTCCGAAGTACTCGACGATCCAACCCACGTGACCGTCCACGTCGTAGCGCCGGAGCATCTCCAGGATCACGTCCTTGGCGCTCACCCAGTCGGGAAGCTCCCCGGTGAGATTCACTCCCCGGACCTTCGGCATCTTCAGGTAGAAGGGCTCGCCCAGCATGGCCAGGGCGACCTCGAGCCCCCCTGCGCCGATGGCGAGCATGCCGATGGCACCCGCGGCGGGGGTGTGGCTGTCCGATCCGGCCAGCGACTTGCCGGGGATGCCGAAGCGCTCCTGGTGCAGGGGATGGCTGACCCCGTTCCCGGCCCGGCTGTACCAGAGCCCGTACTTCTCGCAGGCGCTCTTCAGGAAGAGGTGGTCGTCGGGGTTCTTGTTGTCTTCCTGGATCAGGTTGTGATCCACGTACTGGGCCGAGAGCTCCGTCCTGACCCGGTCCAGCCCCATGGCCTCCAGCTCCAGCATCACCAGGGTGCCTGTGGCGTCCTGGGTCAGGGTCTGGTCGATGCGGATCCCGATCTCCTCACCCGGCGTCATCTCGCCCTCGAGGAGGTGATCGGAGATCAGCTTCTGGGTCACGTTCATGGTCATTTCGGATCGTCCCTCTGGAGTCGTCGTCGGACGGGATAAAGGCGCTACGCCTCATTCAAGGGTATGCCCGGGCCGACACCCGGTTCCTGGATGCCCCGAGGCAGGGCCCGGGGGGGCGGCTTCCGGGTCGTGCTACGGCCGGACGAGGGTCGCACGACGGTCTCCGTAAGGGGATCCCTCTCCGGGTAGCGGAGTACATCGGCACGGCACCCGGTTCCGGCTCCCGGCCCTGGTCCTCCGTCCCGACGATCACCCACGACGCCGAGCCACCTCCCGAATCACCATGGCCCGTACCTCCTTCGACGACCTCCCCGCCGACGCCCGCATCTGGATCTTTTCCACCGACCGACCCCTGGAGCCGGAGGAGCGGGATCGGATCGACGGAGCGGTGGAAGGCTTTCTCGAAGCCTGGAACGCTCACGGCACACCCCTCCGCGGTGCCCGGGAGTGGCGCTACGACCGGTTCCTATTGGTGGGGGTCGACCAGGCTGCGGCCCCGCCGTCCGGCTGCTCCATCGACGCCCTGGTCCGGGTCTTCAAGGACCTGGAGCGGGACCTGGGCGTGGCCCTCCTGGATCGGTCTCCCATCTGGTACCGGGTCGACGATCAGATCCGCTGCGTGTCCCGCCTGGAGTTCAGGGAGCTGGCCGAGGCCGGAGAGGTGGGGCCCGAAACGGTGGTCTTCAACGGAGCGTTGACCCGGATGGAGGATCTGCGGGAGGGGGAGTGGGAGGTGCCGGCCCGGGAGAGCTGGCACAACCAGCTCCTCTGAGGGCTTTCCCATCGGGGGGACATTCCGTCGAGGAGTAACAAGGGAAAAAAAAGAGGCCGCGCCGGATTTTCGGCGCGGCCTCTTCTGTCCTACCGCTCCACCCTGGGGGAAGGGGGAGCCGCCTCGCGTCAGCTGAGGATCGAGACGTTCTCCGCGGCGGGCCCTTTCGGTCCGTCGACCAGGTCGAACTCGACCTTGTCACCCTCGGAGAGACTCTTGAAGCCTTCTGCCTGGATGGCAGAGTAGTGAACGAACGCGTCCCGGTCGCCCTCGTCCGGCGAGATGAAACCGAAACCCTTGGCGTCGTTGAACCACTTCACTACTCCGGAGGTCCGCATAGCAACTGCTCCATCTGATGAAAACGGTAATGCCGGGCACGCTGCGGAGGCGTCACCCCACGTCGTCGCGCGCAGACGGTCGGAACCTCAATGGTGCCGCCGCTTACGCGGTTTCTAGGGTAGACCGAGGGTCCACCGGAGTCAAGCACTCTGGCGGGAAGGCCGTCCGGTACCGGCTCTTCAGGCCGTCTCCAGCAGATGGGCCAGGAACCGTGCGGCTTCCGCCTCCGACCAGAAGCTCGGCGCCCACGGGGATCCCTCCACGAATCCCACGTGCCCGCCACGCTCGGTGATCCCGGCGATGAGGTTCGGATTCCGACGCATGGTGTCTTCGGGGAGCGCCGCCTCCGGAAGGAACGGATCGTCCCGGGACTGGAGGAGGAGGGTCGGCGTGTCGATGCGGGAGAGGAATACGGCGGAGCTGGAGCGGGTGTAGTAGTCCTGGGCGCTCTCGAAGCCATGGATCGGGGCCGTGGCCGCGTCGTCGAAGCGCCGGAGTGTCGGGGCGGACAGGGCCTCCGCCACGTCGACGTGGCCGGTCACCAGGGCTTCCTTGAGGCGGATCTTCCGCCGAAGCATCCGGAGGAAGTAGTAGCTGTAGAACCGCCCCCAGGGCCCCTCTTCGAGCCTATCGGCCCCCGCCGAGAGATCGAAGGGGACGGACACGGTGACGGCGGCCTGGACCCGACGTTCTCCGTCTCCGTCCTCGCCGACCTCACCCAGGTATTTGAGCAGGACGTTGCCACCCAGCGAAAACCCCACCGCTCCCATGGGCCGGCCGGGAAACCTCCGATGGAGCTCGTCCAGGACGTGGCGGATGTCCCCCGTCTCCCCCGAGTGGTAGAAGCGCACGGTGCGGTTGGGCTCGCCGCTGCAGCCCCTGAAATTCATCCCGACGGGACGGATC
>JBKHJU010000371.1:0-3067 GCA_046537985.1 Longimicrobiales bacterium | reverse complement strand
TCTGAAGGACGGCCAGCTCCTTCCGGGCGTCCTGCTCCCCGCTCCGGGCCTTCTTCTCGATCCGCTCCAGGCGCCGCTCGACCGTGGCCAGGTCCGCCAGGGCCAGCTCGGTCTCCACCACCTCCCTGTCCCGCACCGGATCCACGCTTCCCGACACGTGGGCCACGTCCGGGTCCTCGAAGCAGCGGAGCACGTGGGCGATGGCGTGGACCTCCCGGATCTGTCCCAGGAACTGGTTCCCGAGCCCCTCCCCTTCCGACGCCCCCTCCACCAGTCCCGCGATGTCCACGAAATGGATGAACGTGGGGGTGCGCTCCTTCGACTCGCTCACTCCGTGGATCCGGTCCAACCGCTCGTCGGGAACCGCCACCGTGCCCACGTTCGGCTCCACGGTGCAGAAGGGGTAGTTCTCCGAGGGTGCGCCCGCAGCCGTGAGGGCGTTGAAAAGAGACGACTTCCCGACGTTGGGAAGGCCGACGATACCGACGTTCAGCATTCAGCGGGTCCGGATGGATGAAGGAAGAATGATGAAGGAAACGAGGCCGCTCGGGAGAGCGACGGGTGTACGGGTCGTCCCAGGGAGGGACGTAAAAGAATACGCGCCGAGGAGCGCGTCGGCCCGGAAGCTATGGGAGCCTCCGATCGCCGTCAATCACGGGCCGGGGGGAGGCTTCGCCACGCTTGTCCGAGCCCGGCCTTGCGCTTGAAGGGGGAGTGGCTGACCTTTCGCCCACCCTCGATCGATCCTTCTGAGGTCGATCCATGACGACTTTGTCGCGAACGTGGCCCCGCCGGGGCCGCTGCTTTGTCTTAGACGTGGTCCCGAGGGGCCACTCCCCGATCCCGCTGAAGACCACATGATCTTCTCCTTCGCCGGAGACTACGAGCAGGAACGCTACCAATGGTTCGCCGACGGCCTCCGAGACGTCATGCGGAGGAAGGGGCACCAGTGGGTGGAGAATCCCGACGAGGCCGAGCTGGTCATCAACTTCTTCCCGCCGGAGAAGCCGAGACCGTTCCGGCGTCGTGCCCAGGCCGTCTTCCTCACCTCGGTCACCGAGGTGGAGGGACCGCTGGAGAGGCCGATCCACGACGTCTATCCCATTCTCGTCCGTTCTCTGGCCAACCTGGTCATCACCCTGGTCAAGAACGGAAAGGAAGCGGGTGAGGAGGATCCCGAGGCCCACTTCCTGACACCGGAGCAGGGTCATTACGTCGTGGACGGAAACCACGATCCGGAGGCCTACTTCGAGAAGGTCTACGCCCGGATCGAGCCCCTGGCCACCTCCCGGCTCGTCATCGACAACATCTACCACGAGGACCTGCCGGAAGAGCTGTGGGACGGGGACGAGATCACCGAGTCCATCTATCGGGCCGGCAAGAAGCTGGAGAAGCTGGACCTGCTCCCGGCTCCCTTCCCCCTCCACGAGATCCTTCCCGAGCGGGACCGTCGACACCTGAAAAAGCTTTACGGGCTCGGCGGCCTCAGCTACGGCAACGTGAGCGCCCGGAAGGACGAGAGGCACTTCTGGATGAGCGCTTCGGGTGTGGACAAGACCCACCTGAAGGAGATCGGCACCGAGATCCTCCTGGTGAAGGACTACGATCCCGAGCGGAACGCCATGATCCTGAGCGTGCCACCGAACGTGGAGCCCCGGAGGGTGTCGGTGGACGCCATCGAGCACTGGATGATCTACCGGGAGCACCCCGAGGTGGGCGCCATCGTCCACGTCCACGGGTGGATCGAGGGCGTCGAGGCCACCGACTTCAATTACCCCTGCGGCACCTACGAGCTGGGGAAGGCCGTGGCCGACATCGTTCGAGAGGCGCCCGACCCGAGCCGCACCGTGGTGGGGCTCAAGAACCACGGCATCACGATCACCGGCCGTTCCCTGGACGAGCTCTTCGAGCGGGTGGGGCCGAGGATCGACCGCGTCGTACCCATGGAGTAGTGGGCGACCGCATCGACGTCGTCGTCACCCACGACTTCGCACAGTCCCCCGAGCGCGTCTTCGACGCCTGGCTCGACCCCGACCTCATCGCACGGTGGATGTTCGGCCCCGAGCTCCGGGGCGAAGAAGTCCAGGGGATCTCGGTGGCTCCCAGGGTAGGAGGCTCCTTCTCCTTCCGGGTCCTCCGGGGAAGCGAGCTCCTGGACCACTCGGGACACTACCTGGAGATGGAGCGGCCCCGGCGCCTCGCCTTCACCTGGGGCGTCCGCCAGTACCTTCCCGAGAGCAGCACCGTCTACATCGACATCGAGCACCTGGAGATCCCCGCCGGGGTCGGCGCCCGCCTGAAGCTGACCCACCGGCTCCCCGAGGACGCGGCCGAACACGCGGAGCGGACCCGGAAGGGGTGGACGATCATGCTACGGTCGCTGGAGAGGAAGCTCCGGTAGCCCGGACCCGAGTCCGACACCGTCCAGACGCCGAGGCACAGCGCGAATTCGGCCGGGAGGTAGCCCGCACCGGTCGGCGTCCTTTCCGACATCCACGACCCGCTGGCCACCCTCGAGCGCGCCCTGGACCTCTTCGTCGAGGAGGAAGTCGAGACTCTCCTCCTGTGCGGGGATCTCCGCTCGCCGATACCCGCCCGGGTGCTGGAAGGCTGGGACGGGATCGTCCACTGCGTCTTCGGCGACGGGGACGGTGAACCCCGGGGGGTTCCCGGGATGGAAGGGAGCGCCGTCGGTGTACGTACGGGAGGTCCCGAACGGCCGGCGGCGCGCTAGTTTCCTTCCGCGTCGGATGCCGGCCCGGCCACGGCGGGAAGGTAGACGTGGAAGTCCGTTCCGTGTCCGGGGGAGCTTTCCACGACGATCTCTCCGCCGTGCTCCCGAACGACCCCCCAGACCACGGCGAGCCCGAGCCCGGTTCCCGCCTTCTTCGTGGTGAAGAAGGGATCGAAGATCCGTTCCCGGGTGAACTGGTCCATCCCGTTCCCCGTGTCCGTCACGGTGAGGCGTACCCAGCCGTCCGGCACACGGCCCCGATCCCCGGATCCGGGAGGTAGCTCCACCGGATCCGAAACCACCTCCACGGCCACCCGCACCTCTCCCCCGTCC
>JBKHJU010000370.1:0-3068 GCA_046537985.1 Longimicrobiales bacterium | reverse complement strand
AGGTCGAGGCCGGTGTGCTGATCAACCCCAGCCTGCGCCCCTTCAGCGAGCTCTGGCTGTACCGGGGTCGGGAAAGGGCGGACCAGGTGTCGGCGCTGGAGAGCCCGCCGGGTGAAGTCGCCGGAGACGTCCCGGACCCCGGCGACGCAGCGGATCCAGCCGACCGTGGAATGAACGGAAACGACGACGAGGAAAGCCGGTGAGGCCCAGCCAGATCGTGGAAGCGGTGCTCTTCGCCAGCGACGCTCCCCTGAAGGCCGACGAGATCGCCCGGGCCGACGAGTCCCTGGACGAGGACGTGGTGGAGGCGGCCCTGGAAGAGCTCCGTTCCGAGTACGACGAATCGGACCGAGCCTTCCACGTCGCGGAGCTGGGCGAGGGCTATCAGATTCTCACCCGGTCCGAGTTCTCCACGTACCTGGAGCGCTTCGACACGGTTCCCAGGTCCTCCCGGCTTTCGGGACCGGCCCTCGAGACCCTGGCCATCGTGGCGTACCGCCAGCCCATCAGCCGGGTGGAAGTGGAGTATATCCGGGGCGTCGCTTCCGCCGGCGTCCTCCGCACCCTCCAGGACCGGGCGCTCATCGACGTCGTGGGCCGGGGCGAGGGCCTCGGGCGCCCCTATCTCTACGGCACGACCCAGGAGTTCCTGAACCACTTCGGCTTCCGCTCCCTCGAGGAGCTTCCACGGACCGAGGAGCTTCCGGTCGTCCTCCGGGATCCCGGGCCCCTCGACGAGATGGAGGACGACAGGGACAGTGGAACGCCCGAGCAAGGAGACCTTCTGACCGAGGCGGGCGACGGCGACGGGGGGCCCGGACGCTCGACGGGAACCGCACTGGACGGTGCCGAAGCGGGTGTCGACGAAGGGGAGGGGGCCGGGAGGGGGGACGAGGCCGCCGAGGAATCCCCCGAAGAGGCCGTGGCCCGGGTACTGGAGGGAATTCCCGAGGATGAGCGGGACGAAGCGGATGAGGACTTCGGTGTGGAGGAGCGCCCCGGGGACGTGGACCTCGAAGGCGAAGGCTTCGGCGCCGGGGAAAGAGCCGACGCCACCCAGGCCGGAGAGGAGGAGGGCCGCTCCGGCTGACCGGAGGCCTGGCGGGGGGGAAGCGAATGAACGGAACGCGGAAGCACGGGCGGGAGGGCGTGAGGATCCAGAAGTTCCTCTCCCGGGCCGGTGTCGCGTCCCGGCGGGTGGCCGAGGAGTGGATGCAGGGGGGGCGCGTCCGGGTGAACGGACAGGTGGTCACCGAGCTGGGGACTCGCATCGACCCCGACGACGACATCGTGGAGGTGGACGGGAAAGTGGTGACCCGACCTCCTCCCCGCTGGATTCTCCTCCACAAGCCCCGGGGCTACCTGACCACCCGGAAGGATCCCCGGGGACGGCCCACCATCTACGACCTTCTCCCCGATCAGTTCCGGGCGCTGCGCTACGTGGGACGCCTGGACCAGGACACGGAGGGCCTCCTTCTCCTTACCAACGAGGGAGATACCCTTCATCGCCTCCTTCATCCCCGCTACGAGGTGGAGCGGGAATACCGGGTGACGGTGGAGGGACACGTGGAGGAGGAGACCCTCGAGCGCCTCGAATCCGGGGTCACGCTCGAGGACGGGGAGGCCCGGGCGGTCCGCGCCCGCGTCCTCGAGGAGGCCGGGCACGGTTCGGTCCTGGAGCTGGTGCTGAGGGAGGGGAGGAAGCGGGAAGTGCGGCGGATGTGCGAGGTCGTCGGCCACGCCGTCACCCATCTCCAGCGCGTGCGGTTCGGGCCGGTGGCGCTCGGCGACGTTCCTCCCGGCGAGTGGCGGGATCTGACCCCGAAGGAGATCGAGGCGGTGAAGAAGAAAGTGGAGGAATAGCTCTCCTCCTCAGTCGCTCCACCCCTCCTCGCCCAGGAGGGGCACGAAGCGGCAGGACATGAACTCGTCGGTTTCCAGCTCCTCCCCGCGGCGGGTGATCCGCTGGAGCCTCTGGAGCCCCCGGCTCCCCACGGGGATGACGATGCGTCCTCCGGACTCGTCGAGCTGCTCCATCAGGGAGTCCGGTACGTCGGGAGCGGCTGCCGTCACCAGGACGGCGTCGTAGGGTGCTTCCTCGGGCCATCCCAGGGTCCCGTCCCCCACCCGGAAGTGGACGTTGTCGTATCCGAGGTCTTCGAGAATCCGCCGGGCGGCCGCGGAGAGGGACTGGATGCGCTCGACGGTGTAGACCCCGCCCGCCAGCTCGGCCAGGATCGCCGTCTGGTACCCCGAGCCCGTCCCGATTTCCAGGATCCGATCCTCCGGGCCCAGATCGAGGGCTTCGGTCATGGCGGCCACCATGTACGGCTGGGAGATGGTCTGACCGCCGGAGATGGGCAGCGCCCGGTCCCGGTACGCCACGGACTCGCAGCGCGAGGGAACGAAAGCCTCCCGGGGGACCGTGCCCATGGCTGCCAGCACCCGGGGGTCGGTGATTCCTCGACCCTGAAGGTCCCGCTGCACCATCTTCCGGCGTCTGCTATCGGGCCCGAACACCCTGTGTGGCCTCCCCGTCGAGCGTGCCGCGAGCCTCCGGGTGGACGATCACGCTCCCGCTCGCGTCTGGCTGGTCCGTCGCTGGCGGCGCTTCTGTCATACCGCCCGACGGGACGGGTGTTCGCCGTGAGTCGGCACCCCCACCCTGCGCGCTATCCGCCGTGGCTCGCCCGGGCCCTCCAGAGATCGGGGTGGAAGAGGAGGAGGACCGTGTAGATCTCGAGGCGCCCCACGAGCATGAAAAAGCTGAGGGCGGCCAGGGCGCCGTCGCTCATCCAGCCGTAGTTGTCGGTGGCTCCCACGGCTCCCAGCCCCGGCCCGATATTCCCCACGGTGGCGGCACTGGCCCCCAGGGCGGTGAGCAGATCCATGCCGAAGAGGCTCATGACGAATGCGCCGGCCAGGAAGAAGAAGACGTACAGGATGACGAAGCCCACGATGTTCGAGACCACGTCCTCCCGGACGACCTTCCGACCGACCCGGACCAGGATCACCGCCCGGGGGTGCAGGTGCTTTCGGACCTCGTTCCAGGCGTGCTTGAGCAGCAC
>JBKHJU010000369.1:0-3070 GCA_046537985.1 Longimicrobiales bacterium | reverse complement strand
GCATCCATCAGGCTCTCGGTCAGGAGGAGGAGAAGCGCCAGGCCGACGAGAATGGCTCCGGGATCGAGGCGGGCCCAGAGGGGGCCTTCGGGCTCCGGGGGCGGCTCGGCGCCGCCGGCGTCCAGTGCGCGGTGGATCCGGGCGAGGGCGGCCGGGTCCTCGGCGTGGGCGTAGAGGCCGCGGCCGACCGAGGCCAGCTGCCGCAGGGCGCTCTCGTCGAGCCGCGAGACCATGGGTCCGCTCGGACCCGATCCGTCGACCCCCTTCCGGGTGTAGCCCGCGGGGAGGACGAGCCTGCCCCCCTCCGCCGTTCCCACCCCGATGGTATGAATCCGGATGCCGGCCTCCGCCACCTCGGCGACGGCGTCCCGCGCCGACGCCCGGGGCTCACCGGCCTCGCCGTCTCCGATGACGACGATGGATCGGGCCCCGGGAGCGGTGGGCTCTGCGGACGAATCGGCCCGGGCGATGTAGGAGGCGGCTTCCCGGAGAACCGCCGAGGGGAGGGAGCCCGGGTCGTAGATGTTCACCAGCTCCGGGCTGACTCCCTCCAGGAGGTACTCCAGCACTTCGTGGTCCTCCGTCGGTGGAGCCAGCGTGTACGCAGTTCCGGAGAAGAGGACCAGCCCCACCCTGGAGTCCTCCAGGGTTTCGAGGAGCCCTCCGGCGATCTCGGCGGCCCGGCCCAGCCGGGTGGGGTCGACGTCGTCGGCCTGCATGGAGGCCGAGATGTCGATGGCCAGGATGACGCTCGGGACTGCGGCTTCCTGGCGTTCCGCGACGCCCCGTTCCGCCCGGCTCCCCGCGTCCGCCCCCTCATCCGCCTCGCTCCACCGGGGTCCGGCGGCGGCCGCGGCCAGGCAGAGGGCCGCCACGGACAGGAGGAGGATTCGTCCTGTGGGGATGCGCCCGAGTCCCGACCGACCCAGCCTCCGGGTCGCCCGTGGTCCTCCGAGAAACTCGACCAGCCGTCGTCGTCGGGCCGCGAGTCGCACCAACCCGACGACGATCAGGATCGCCACGACCGGTCCGGCCCCCAGGAGCCACGGGCTCGACAGGCTCACCGGACGACTCCCCATCGGGAGCCCCGAACGAGGACCTCGGCCCCCAGGAGGGCCAGGGCGAGAAGGAGGAGGGCGGCGCGAAGAGAGCGCTCCTCCTCCCGGACCCGGACTTCCTCCGTGGAGGCTTCGATCTCGTTGACCACCCGGTATATGGAGTCCACGTCGGTGGCGGTGGTGGCCCGGAAGTACCGGCCCCCCGTCAGGGCGGCGACTCCTTCGAGAGCCGTCCGACCGTCGTCGCCGACGGAGCTTCCGCGGCTCGCCGCCGAGGTCCGCCGGGCCCGGTCCTCGGCTCCCAGGATGCTGATCCCGTGCACGCGGATTCCCAGGGCCTGGGCTGCGCGGGCCGCCTCCAGGGGTGGGACCCGGATCCCGTTGTGCGCTCCGTCGCTCAGGAGCACTACCACCCGGGGCTCCCGGCTCGACTCCATGAGCTGGGTGACGGACGCGAGGAGAGCCTGGGAGATGTCCGATCCGTCCCGGACGAGATGGACGTCCAGGGTTTCCACCCCGTGCACCACGAGGGTCCGGTCGGTGGTGGGTGGAACCCGCGTCACGGCTTCTCCGGCGAAGGCGACGAGGCTCAGCTCGTCGTGAACTCTCCCCTCGGCGAAGCGGACGGCCGCTTCCTTGGCCACGTCCATCCGCTGTCGACCGTCTCCCAGGTCGGCGGCCAGCATGGAGCTGGAGATGTCCAGGGCCAGTCCGACCCCCTTCCCGGGGATCGTCGTCTCCTCCACCTCCACGATGCGGTGGGGATGGGCGAGAGCCACGATACCGGCCGCGAGGGCCAGGGACCGGAGGACGCGGGGGAGGGCGGCGACCGCTCGAGACCGGATGGAGGGGCCCCTCACCTCGTGGGCGGATTCGCCCCGGGAGAACGGGACCCCTCCTCTCCGGGGCCGGCTGAGCACCCACCACACGGGCAGCAGCAGGAGAAGGTAGAGAAGGGCCGGGTGGGCGAAGACGACGCTCACGGCCCCTCCTCGGCCGGCGAGGGCCTCCTCACGGAGTCTCCTCGACCCGCAGGGCCTCGATCATGGCGAGTCCTGGATCCAACGTCGGATCGCCGTCCAGTCCCGCTCCGCCTCTTCGGCGGTGGGCCGTCGTCCGCCGAACTTGACCCTCTCGGCGATCTCCACCGCGGGCCGGAGATCCTCCATCCCCTCCCCGCCCCAGCGCGCCGTCGCCCGTCCGAGGAGCTCGGTGCTGGTGAGGCTCTCGTCCCAGGAGACGTCGTGTCCCTCCACGAACCGTCGGAGGGTGTCGGTGGATGCGCGGTAGAAGTCGTGGACGCGCCCGTTCCTGTGCCAGCCCCGGGCCCGGATCTCGTCGAGGCGTCGGAGGGCGTCCTCCCGATCGAGGGGCCCGGCGGGCTCGGCGAGGGCGGGGCCGGGAGCGCCGTCACCATGCCCTCGCCCGCCCGCCACGAGCGTCCGTCCGAGGCCGAGCGCGCCGAGGACGAGGACGCCGACCGCCAGGACGCTCCAGATGCTCCAGTCACCCCCGACTACGTCGGCGGGGGGACGGGAAACGGCGGCGCCGCCCTCCGGACCGAAGCCCGCCATTGGACGAACGTCGACGGCTCCCAGGGGGATGCGCTCCGGTACGTCGGGCATCCCGGGGGCGCTCCGGTCCTCGCCGGTCCGGATCAGAAGTCCCGGGAGCGCCCGGTCCCCGTCCCGGAACGGGAGGACGGGGAAGGTGGCCCGGATCTCCACCGAGTCTCCGGGTGCGGATCCCTCTTCCCACCGACCGGCGCCCGCGCTCCGGAGGGCGTTCGTGGGTCCCAGGGTGTCGATCACCGACACCCCGGAGCGGCGGGGAAGGCGGGCGGTGACGTGGAGCTGGAAGACTTCCCCGAAGGAGGGGGCCTGCGGCTCGGTGTGCGTCTCCACGATGCGGGTCCCCGTGATCGGACCCGTGGCGCCCGAATCGGCGACCTCGGGCCGTTCCTGGGCGCCGCCGGCCCCCGGGAAGAGGAGGGGCCCCAGGAGGATGGCGCT
>JBKHJU010000011.1:0-13265 GCA_046537985.1 Longimicrobiales bacterium | reverse complement strand
CCTCCAATCTGCTGTGACCGTGACGGGCACGCGACCCTTCCGTGCGACGCCACGCGCGTCGCCCCCGGCGGCAGTGCCGAGCCCGACGGTCCGGGCGAACTCTCCGTAGAAGCACTCCTCGGCCGTCTCGTGGTCCGCCGTGGCCAGATCGGGGCAGAGGAGGACGACGAGGGCCGACCATCCCATCTGCACCCGGTAGGGCTTCACGCATCGGCGGAGCCGGATCATCCGACTCCATGCCGTCAGGATCTCCGTGATGGCGATGGCCACCACGATGGATATCAGGACTGTGGAGAGCTCGAGCTCGCTCATGTCCCGGGCCGTCCCATCGGCTTCGTGGCCCTTCCCCTCAGCGCGCCTGCGGATCCGCCTCCATGAGGCCCAGGATGTTGCCTTCCGGGTCCTTGGCGTAGGCCAGCCAACCGACTCCGGGGACGGCGTTCTTCGGCACGGCCAGGGTTCCGCCTAGCTCCTCGACACGGGCCATGACGACATCGAGATCGGACACGTCCGCCGTGCAAACGTACGAGTTCACCGCCTGTCCCTCCTCGGGCCCGGGTCCACGGCGCTCCATGAGGCCACCATTGATCCCCGGCTCGTCGTCGGGCCCGGTGGTGACCACCCAGTAGTCCACCGGACCTTCCCACCTGGTGAATTCCCAGCCCAGCAGCTCCTGATAAAACCGGGCCGCTCGTTCCGGCTTCTCCGCATGGATCTCAAAATGCACGACACGGGACATGGGGGTCTCCTCGTGAAGTGATTCGGGACTGCCCATGGGGGAGAGGCAAGTCCCGTCGAGGAGGAATCTGGGGTCTCGTCGATCGTATTGCGAGCCCAGCTCGGGCTCCATCGGAGCGCCGTCCGAAACGACCGGAATCGGGAGCCGACACGACCGTTCTGGAGCCTCCGCCACGAGGGTCCGCCCGCACAGCCCTCCGCACGGGATATCGTGTTCGCCGGATCGGCTCTTCGCCGCTGAGGAGGGTAGCCCAGTCGGGATCGGGAAGAAGCTCCTCCAGGAACCCCTCCCGCCTGCCCACCAGGCTCCGCTGATGCAGCGGGCGGACCCAGTGGCTTCAATCCACGACCGATCTCCAGACGGCATCGACGACGCGGGGTTGGGAAAGGGGTGCCTCGAGGTGGTTCGCGATTCTCCGTGCGGCTCCGGGTGGCATGGGAACGACGAGAGGGGCATCGTCCGAGCCGACGGTCGGAGATTCGGGATTCAAGAGGATAGCTGGACCGGTGAGACTCAGATCTTCTTGAAGTACCTGGCGACGTGGAGACGTCGGAAACCCGCCGACTCGTAGGCCCTACGGGCCGGAGCGTGTCCGGGATCTCCTCCGGTCTCGACCATGGCGACGACCATCCCCTGGTCCTCGAACCAGTGCATGGCATGGTTCGTCAGCTCCCTGGCGATGCCCCGGCGCTGAAAGTGCGGATCCACGGCGATCATATTGATCTCACCCAAACGGTCTTCGACGTGAAGCTTCAGCGCCACGAACCCGGCCACCCGTCCACTCTCGTAGGCCACCCGGACATGAACGTCCTCGTCGGCGCACGCATCCCGGACCGCCTCCGCCTGCGTCACCCGCCAGTCGGGAAAGAAGTGCCGGTAGACCTCCGGATCCATCTCCCGCTCCAGGGATTCGAAGACCGGCTCCCACGCCCGGAGGGAGAGCGCGATCACCTCGTCGAGGTTCGAGTCTTCGAATGGCTGGATCGTCATCTGGGAGAGAAACCTGGACACCTGGGGACGCTCAGTCGATCGGACGAGGGCGACGGCCCTTTGACCGGGCTCCACGGACGCATCGGTCCGGGCCCGGCAGCGCGGCGTGGCTCCGGACCCCGGGACCAGCCCGACAAACTCTTCCACAGAACAACCGACTCGTCGACGGCGCCAGGATTCCGTGCCGACCGTATGGTGAGGACTCGCAACGAAGGGCACTCCGAACCCACCGTCGCTCGAGCGACGGTGTCGGCCGCCCCGCGGAGGACGACCGGCCCCCTTGCTCGGAGGGCCGGCACCGGCCATGCATACCGATCGTGGAGTGATGGTCACTGAAGGAGACCCTGCCGTGAGTTCCGAGGTCGAGCCGAGGGACGGACGCCCCGCTGTTCCGGATCTCCCGGGCCTTTTCGTGGACCCGGCGTGGCTGGACGGTCACCTGGGGAAGCCCGGCCTCCGCACAGTGGACCTCCGGGACGCGGAGGCCTATCGGATCGGCCACATTCCCGGAGCAGCGCACGTGGATCTCGAGGAGCTCGGGTCGAGCGGAGGCGGCCGCGACAACGTCCTCATTCCCCCCGTCGAGTTCAGCGATCTGATGACCGAACGCGGGATCTCCAGCGGCGAAGGGATTATCGCGTACGACGACCAGTGGGGACTCGCCGCGGCCCGGCTCCTGTGGGCGTGCCACTACTACGGCCACCGGAAGGCCGCCGTGCTGAACGGAGGATGGGATCGGTGGCGGGATGAAGGACGCCCTGTAGCCTCTGGTGCAAAGGGCCGCGAAGGTCCGGGGGTCGGCGTCCGGTTCCAGGCCACCCCGCGCCCCGAGCTGTACGCCGATACCGAGTGGATCGTCCGACACATCGAGGCCGGCGACGCCACCCTCGTCGACGCCCGCACCCCGGCCGAATTCGAAGGGGGGCACCTGCCCGGTGCGGTCTCCTGGGACTGGTTCAACGCCGTGCCCGCCGGCTCCTGGGACGCCTCACGCGACCCCGAGGAGCTACGGGCCGAGTGGCGGGCGCTCGGGATCGACCCGTCCCGGGAGGTCACGGTCTATTGTCGCTCGGGAATGCGGGCGGCCCACACCTGGCTGGTGTTGCGGAACGCGGGGTTCGAACGGGTGCGTCTCTACGACGGATCCTGGCAGGAGTGGTCGACGAAGATGGAGGATGTCCTTGGCGACTGAAGCGGCGAGCGTCGAGGGGGGCGGCGCGGCTGCCGTATCCCACCGCCGCGGTCCGCCAAGGAACGTGCTACTGGCAGTCGCGGCCTGGGCTCTTGCGGGGCTCGTGTTCGTCGCGGCCCACGACGTCGACACCCAGTTCTCCATGTACTGGGGATTCGGGCTCGCCTTCGGCTTCGTGCTACAGCGTGGGCGCTTCTGCTTCGCATCCGCCTTCCGGGACCTCTTCCTTCTCGGCCACGGCCGCACGATGAAGGGCGTGCTGATGGGTCTCGCGGTGGCCTCGGTGGGCTTCGGGATCGTGATGTCCCGGCAGGTGCCGGTGGCGACCCTGGGCTTCGATCCTCCATCGGCCAACATCCTGCCCGTCGGTATCCACACGGCGTTGGGCGGAGCTCTCTTCGGCGTCGGCATGGTGCTCGCAGGAGGCTGCGTCTCGGGCAGCCTCTACCGCATGGGCGAGGGATACGTCGGTTCGTGGGTCGCCATGGCCGGGGTGTGTGGAGGGCTCCTTGCCTCGGCCTTCACCTGGAACTGGTGGTGGGAGACGACGATCTCCACCGGTCCCCGCATCTGGCTGCCCCGCTCTCTCGGACACCCCGGGGCATTGGTCGTCACGCTTCTCGCTCTGGGGGCCGCCTTCGTCTGGGTCCTCCGTCTCGAGCACCGCGCCGGCATGGTCGTTCCCACCGAGCACCCGGAGGACGACGCGTGGGAGACTGTCGGCGACGAGCTCAAAGCGATCGGTCGGTCGGTGTTCGTCCGGGGCTGGCCGGTCGTGATCGCGGGCGCCGTGTTGGGCGGACTGAATGTGCTCCTCTTCGCGGCCCAGGAGCCGTGGGGCTTCACCGGAGAGATCGCTCGCCTGACCGCCGGCCTGGCAGGGGCGTTCGGCGCCGCTCCGCCCCCACCCGAGGGCGTCGGCGAGCTGCCGGGCTGCGTCCTGGTGCCCTGGACCGGATTCTGGAATCACATGACATTCCTCGTGGGAGGCATGTTGCTCGGCGCCTCGGCGGGGGCCCTCGGAGCCGGAGAGTTCAAGCTGCGGGTGCCGAAGCGGCCGGTGCGGTACGCCCAGTCCCTGGGCGGAGGGGTCTTCATGGGATACGGCGCCGGAATCGCGATGGGGTGTACCATCGGAGCGTTCTTTTCCGGGATCCCGTCCCTGGCCATCAACGGCTGGGTGTTCGCCGGCTTCCTGGGGCTCGGCGCCTGGATCGGAACCCATATGATCCGTAGGATTGCCTGAGGTGTACAAGGCTCCGGTGCAGTGCGATGATCGAGGTGTGGGGCGTCGTGCGGGAAGACGGCCCCCGGAAGAGGGATCCACGAGCCCGAATCGATGACAGGAGCGGCGATGGCACAGACACTGGACGTCAGGGGCGAGATCTGCCCCTACCCGATGATGCGGACGGTGAGCGCGCTGAAGAAGCTTTCGACGGACGATCAAGCCCTGGAGGTCGTCACCGACCACGCCCCCGCCCTCGAGACGATTCCGACTCAGGCCGCCCGGCTCGGCTTCACGACGGCGGTCGAAGAGGTGGGCGGATCGGAATGGCGCATCACGCTGACACGCGACTCGTAGTCGGAGGACGCACCATGAGACCTGGAACCGTGAGCCTCGAACAGTCGAGACCCGGAAGGACGAGACTCGGGAGCACACGCCTCCCCGCGCTCGCCGCAGCCACCCTGATGCTGGTCTTCGGGGGATTCTCCGTCGCCGAGGCTCAGGCGAATGACGAGCAGACCTTCGGGCGGGCGGTCGCCGTCGAAGGAGGCGAGTACCGAAACATTGCCCCGGTCGAGCTGCGGACCATGCTGGAAGAGGACGACTTCTCCCTGATCAACGTCCACATCCCCTTCGCGGGCAACATTCCCGAGACGGACGAGTCCATCCCCTTCAACGAGATCGGCGAGAACCTGGATCGACTTCCCGCCGACGAAGATGCGACGATCGTCCTCTACTGCAGGAGCGGCCCCATGAGCGTCCGTGCCGCCACGGAGCTCGTCGAGCTCGGGTACACGAAGGTGTACAACCTGGAGGGGGGCATGGTGGCGTGGAGCTCGGCGGGTCTGCCGCTGGAGGGCCAGTAGGAGGTCGACCAGGAGGGAAACGCCTCCGGATGGGCACGGACATCTCCCGGGCGCCCTGCCCCGTGTGTGCCCCCTCGATTCGCCGGCCGCAGCTGCAGCGGGAACCCGGCGCCGAGCCTGACACCAGCTTGCTGAAACCCGTCAGCAGGTCCTACTCCGCCCCCGCGCTCGTCCCTTCCACCACCGCCAACGGAATGTCCCCGAGCCCGGTCCGCTGGGGACGCTGCTGTCCGTCGGTGGCCTCCACGACCCGGGTGCTGACGTGGTCGTAGACCTCCTGGAAGGTGACGATGCCGTCGCCGTTTCCGTCGCCGTTGCCCCGGAGCGCGTCCACCAGGAAGTGGGTGAACACGCCACCGTTCCACCGCTCGTCCTCGAAGGAGAACTCGTTGGTGTCGGCGGCCGTCAGGCTGAGGCGCCGGGACGGGGTGAAGAGGGCGTTGAAGCCGCTGGCGATGGGATTCCCCTGGACCCCGGAGACGGCTGACTCGGTGGTGCCGGCCGAGTGGCAGGCGTCGGCGATGACGACGACCCGCTCGGCGGCGATCTGCCTGCGCAGCGCCGTCTTCACGTCCCACATGGGGAACGCGGTGGCGGCCAGCCGGTCGAGGTCGGCGTCGTGGGGCAGCAGATACAGGTTGTCCGGGCGGTTCGGGTCGGGTGCGCCGTGGCCGGCGTAGTAGATGACGACCAGGTCGTCCCAGTCGGCCTGCTGGAGGAAGACGAACATCGCCTCCCGCATGGCCGCGCCGGTCGCTTCTTCGTCGCTCAGGAACAGGATGTGGTCCTCCTCGAAGGGACCCGCGCCCGAGCTGGTCAGGAACTCCCGCACGGACTCGGCATCCGAGCGGGCGTACTCCAGATCGGGGATCCTCTCGGTCTCGTACCGGCTGATCCCGACGACCACCGCCCACCGCTCGTCGATCCTCGGGGCGGCCACGGCCTCGGCCACGGTACCATCGCTCCCGGTGGCACGGACCGTGACGGTATCCCGGGACATGGGAAGGGTGAACTCGGACCGGAAGCGGCCGGCCGAGAGCCCTTCGATCCCCAGCCGTCGAGCCTCCTCCGGCGCGATGGGCTCCACGTCGGCCGTCCGGCCCTCCACCTCGACGGTCCGGGCGTCACCTACGACCACGCCCTCGAGGCGCACGGGATTGAAGAGGGATGAAGACCGGTCCCCCTTCTTGACCACGCCGAGCCCCCGGGTGTTGCCCTGGCTGGCGGGCTGAACTTCCGCCCTGAGAATTGCCAGAGCAGGCGCGGTGGAGCCGCCCCCCTGTCCGGCCCCTTCGGCCTCCGCCAGCTCCGAGGGGATGGAGCCGGGATCGGGGCGCCAGTATCGCGCTTCCTGCCACGGCTCCTGGACCCAGTCGTTGAGAAGCTGTCCCACGAAGGAAGTCTCCTGGAGGAGCTCCCCCGTGGCTTCCTCGAGCACGAGGCTCCGGGCGGCCTGCTCGGTCGCTTCGATGCCCCGGGCGTCGGAGCTGGCCCTGGCCACCACCTCGCCGCGGTCCAGGCGGAGGGCCCGTACCGAAACCTCGCTGGTGGCCGTGATCAGGGTGCCGTCCACCGGATCGGGGCGGGCGCCCCAGTCGGCCTGCCCGACGATGAGAACCTGGGCCCCGAAGTCCCGGCCGAGGTTCGTGGCCGCCGTCTCGTCCCCGGCGAGGGCCTCATCCACCAGCTCCCTCTGTGCCGCCGTCTCGGCCAGGGCCGGATCGACGAGGGGGAAGCCGGCTTCCTGGAGGAACGCGGCCATCTCCCGGGTGGCGACCCGGCTCTCTCCGCGCTCCGAGATGAAGACGAGGGTCCGGGGAAGGTCCGTCTCGAAGGCGATGACATCGTCGTCCTGCTGCTGGGCGGCGAGGATCGCCGTCGGGGGAACGAGGGTGGCGAGGGTGACCACGACGCCGAGCCCGAGTGCCTCGTAGATTGCGCCCCGATGGATGAGACCCCCCATGAAGCTCTTCACCGTCCACCTCCTCCATTTCCTCCGACGCCCCCATTGCCCCCGGTACGGTCGTCCCCCCCTGCAGCGTTTCCTCCGTCGGCACCATCGTTCCCACCTTCCTGCTGCTGCGCCCTCAGCCGCTCGAGGGCCAGCCGGGCCCCCTGGTGATCGGGGTGGATTTCCAGCGTCTGTCCGTAGAGCTCCACGGCCCGGTCGATCTCGCCCTGGTCTTCCAGATCCACGGCCCGGGAGAACTGGATCGTAGCCTGCACCGGAATCTCGGCGACATCCGGGCGGGCCGACGGAGGCTCCAGCTCGAGGCGAGCCGTGAAGAGGTCGGCGACGCGCATCACCAGGGAAAGGAGCTGGTCCACGTCGTCCGTGAGCTTCTGGACCTCGAGGACCTCGCTCGTCTCCACGTTGACGGCCCGCATGTCGAGGCGCACCTCGTCCACGACGTTGGCCACGTTGCCGAAGATCATGTACTGGACACCGAGCATCCGGCCCACCTCGATGGCGGTGCCCTCGTCCACCCGCCCCGAAAGAGCCAGCCGCTGCTCCTGCAGGATCTCCTGCAGCCGGGCCCGCTCCACCACCCGGATCCCCTCCCGTTCGGAAAGCTCGGTGACGAGCATGCTGGTCACCGCCTTCCCGATGGGAACCGAGTTTCCGGTCTGACCGAGCATGAATCCGTTGAAATCCATCACCGCCGCGGTGGGCAGGTCCGCGCCCGCCTGGCTTCGGGCCGCCTCCGCCCGGCTTTGGGCCGCCCCGGACTGGGCGGCGACGGGCGCGACGGAGACGGGCGACCCGAAGGCGCCGACCCCTCCGAGGGAGAGCACGAGGATCAGAGCCGCTCGGGCTCGCAGAGCCGTGTGGATACTCAAGGAACGACCTCCAGGCGACTGGACTCCCTGCGGGTGGCGTACCAACCGGCAGAGATGAAAAAGCCGAGCAAAGGAAATGGCCCTTTGCTCGCCTGAAACCCGAATAGTATAAGTTTACGGGTCCATTCCAGGGGATGCGAGAGTTTTCACCACGCCCGACGGCGCCGTCCACGGCGGCCGTCTGGCCCGTGTCCCACGACAGAGACCGAGCTCACCCTCATGCATCTCAGGAACCCTCCTTCTCCTCCCTCCCTGGGCCTGATTCTGGCCGGCGCCCTGTCGGTCGTCGGTTGCGCCACCGGGCTTCCCGACGTGACACCGGCCCAGATTCCAGAGCTGGAGTCGGAGGTCTCGTCGAACGGCAGCAACCCCGACGTCCAGACGCGCCTCGGAATCGCCTACTACCGCGACCAGAGATTCGATGAAGCCGAGGCCACCCTGGAGTCCGCCCTGGAGGACGGAGCCGAGTCCGGCGCCGTGTACCTCTATCTGGGTCTGGCCAACGAAAGCCGGGCGGACTGGGAGGGGGCCCGCCAGGCCTACAACGCATACGTGGAAACCGGGCGCCGGGGTCCCCTCCTGGGGGACATCCAGGCACGGATCGCCTTCATCGTGAGTCAGGAGGCCCGGGCGCAGGCCGAGGCCGCCCTGGAGCAGGAAGCACAGCTCTCCGGCTCCCAGCCCGCGGACCGCAGCGTGGCGGTCTTCCCTCTCCGCCTCGTCACCGACGATCCCCGACTCGAGCCCCTGGGCGTCGCCCTGGCCGACATGATGATCACCGACCTCGCGCTGGCGGGAGGCATGATCGTCCTGGAACGACGCATGATCCAGGCGCTCCTGGACGAGATGGCCCTGAGCGAGGCCGGATACACGGAAGAGGCGACGGGCGCCCGGGCGGGCCGCCTGCTCCGTGCCGAGCACGTGATCCAGGGAGCCCTCACCACGGCGGGCCAGGAGCAGATCCAGATGGCCGCCGACGTCCGACACACGGTCCGAGAGGAGAGCACCGCGGAGGTGTCGACCGGTGGGCCGCTCGAGGACTTCTTCGACCTGGAGAAAGAGACGGTGTTCGAGGTCCTGGATGCTCTCGGAGTCGAGCTCACCCCGGCCGAGCGAGAAGCGATCAACGAGAACGGTACCGAGAGCTTGCTTGCGTTCCTCGCCTATGGCCGGGGTCTTCAGGCCCTCGACCGGGGAGACTACGACCAGGCGGAGTCCGAGTTCGAAGACGCGGTGGAGCTGGACCCGAGCTTCGACATGGCCGAGAACCAGCTCCAGCTGGCAAGCCGGATTCAGCGGGGGGCCACCGTCGATCCCCGGCAGATCGACCTCCGTGCGGCCCTCGAGGTCGAGGGAGCCCTGGCGGGCACGGATCAGCCGACCACCGACCTCGGATCCACGACCCGGACGATCCTCGAGCAGACCTCGCTCCGGACCGTTCCCAATCGAGCCCAGAGCCTGACGGGCCTCGGAACGGTGGACGACGGAGCCATCATCCAGACGGACACCCGGAATCCGACGCAGGAAGCGACCGATTCGGATCAGATCACCCGGCCCGTGGGCACCATCAACATCGTGATTCACAATCCGACGGGGGGGCAGTGACGGACATCGGGTCCATCCCTCGACCAGAACGGCTGGGCCCCTGGTGGCGGAGCCCCTTGCGTGCGCGGGCATCGGTTGAGCCTGCGGCGGAATTCCCCGTCGTTCTCGTGAGCCTCGTGTGTCTCCTCGCGCTCGCCTCCCCGGCGTCCGCGCAGCTCGACGAGCCGACCCTGGGCGTGGGCACCCACTTCCACGGCTACAGCTTCGATGCCGGCCTCGGCGCGGAAGCGGCGAGCCTTCTCATGGTGCCCGTGGCGTTCCATGCCCCCCTCTCCGGGAGTCTGGAAGTCGACGTCTACGGCGCGTGGGCTCGAGGGCAGGTGGAGCGAGGAGGGCAGGTCCTCTCCATGGAAGGATTTACGGACACCCAGGTCCGCGCCTCGTTCGGGCCCGCCCAGTGGGCCCTTCTGACGGTCTCTTTGAACCTGCCGACCGGAGAGGCGACCCATGACGCGAAAGAGGCGGTCGTCGCGTCAGTGCTCGCCACCGATCTCCTGGGATTCCGCGAGGCGAACTGGGGAACCGGATTCGGGGTGACCCCCGGCTTCGCCACGGCACGACAGATGGGTCCCTGGGGCGTAGGTCTGGGAGCCAGCTACCGGGTCGCCGGAGGCTTCGAGCCCACTCCCACCAGCTCGCTGACCTACGAGCCCGGAAACGAATCCCGGATCCGCCTCGGGGTGGACCGGAACGTCGGTGATGGCGGGAAGATCACGGCCGGCTTCACGTACCAACGGTTCGAGACGGATCGGGTCGGTGGTCAGAACCTCTTCGAAGCCGGAAAGCGGTATCGGGGGGATCTCTCCTGGGCCTTCCGGACCGGCGCCTCCACCTGGACTCTCTTCGCCACAGACACCTGGCGGGACGAGGGCCGTTTTCCGGGAGCGACGGGCCCCACGGCGCAGACCACCAGCCAGAACATCGCCCAGATCGGGGTCGCAGCCTCCATTCCCGTGGGCGACGTGCACCGGATCCGTCCCAGGGTGGACTTCCAGCTTCAGAGCCGGGACGGACCCGGGTCAGGCTGGCTGACCGGAGTCGGAGGCGACTTTCCCTTCCGGCTCTTCAGCGTCGTGGACGTCTTCCCCAACGCCCGATTTCTCGTCGGGAGCGTGGAAGGGCCCTCGGCCCGGGACGTGAGCATGATCGGCGCCGAACTCGGAGGCACCATCCGCTGGCAACCCTGAGGCCGGAGCGGGGTTAGCCACGAGTGGAGGCGGGTCTTTTCTCGATCAGCCCGACCCCTCCCCCCCGCGAAGCCGACGTTGCACCGATCCACACCGGGTCCGCACCTTTCGCATCTCGAGACCATGACCAGGAAGATCGCCATCAATACCGGAGGCGGGGACGCCCCCGGCCTCAACGCCGTGATCCGGGCCGCCGTCCTGTCGGGGCTGAACCAGGGATGGGAGATGTACGGTATCCGCCGGGGCTACGACGGGCTCTTCGAGGACGACGGGATCATGTGCCTCGATCCGAGCGCCGTGAGCGGCATCACCCACCTCGGCGGCTCCATCCTTGGAACCAACAGCCGCGGAAACCCCCTGCAGGAGCGAGTCGAGAAGCCCGACGGCACCGTCGAGACCCGAGACCGCTCCGACGACATCGTGAAGGCCTTCAACCGCCTGGACTTCGATGCTCTCATCGCCATCGGAGGAGACGGCTCCCTCACCATCGCCGACCGGCTCTACGAGAAGGGGCTGCCGGTCGTAGGCGTGCCGAAGACCATCGACAACGACCTGGCTGCCACTCAAGTCACCTTCGGCTTCCACACCGCCGTCCAGACGGCCATGGACGCCATCGACAAGCTCCACTCCACGGCCGAGGCACACCAGCGCGTCATGATCGTGGAGCTCATGGGGCGGCATACCGGGTGGATCGCCCTATTCGCGGGGCTCACCGGCACGGCAGACGTTATCCTGATCCCCGAGATTCCCTACCGCATCGAGTCGGTGGTGGAGAAGATCGAGCACCGCTACAAGGTGGGCCGGAGTTTCGCCATCGTGGTCATCGCCGAGGGGGCGCGCCCGGTGGGCGGTGAGGCGGAGTACAAGAGCTCGGGAGAGAAGGACGAGAAGCCGGGAACGCGCTACGGGGGGATCGGCGAGCGCCTCGCCGACCAGATCCGGGAGCGGACCGAGCGGGAGGTCCGCAGCCTGGTGCTGGGACACCTCCAGCGGGGGGGAGAGCCCGTGGCCTACGACCGCCTTCTGGCCCTCCGCTTCGGGGCCGCGGCCGTGGAGCTCATCGCCCGGGAGGAATACGGGTGCATGGTCGCGCTCCATCCTCCCGAGGTCGAGGCGGTTCCCCTGAAGGAGGCGGTCTCGGAGCTGAAGCGGGTCCCCGTCGAGGGCGACGTGGTGCGGACGGCCCGGGCCATGGGGATCAGCTTCGGAGACTGAGCAGCGGACAGGTGGCGGCCCGGTCCGGCCTTGGGCCCGATGACCCGGCCCGCCTCGACCCCGGGAGCCGGTCGGAAGCCGGCCGGCCTGAACACCCGGGCCGACCCGATCATGAGTCGGCCGGCTCCGGCGCACCGAAGCTGAGCAGGAGCCCCACCCCCATCACGGTGACCGCCCCCACCACGTTGTACCAGAGCCAGGACACGTCGGTGGTGAAGGCCACCGCCGCCACCGTACCCATTCCCACCAACAGCCCGAAGAAGGCGCCCCGGGCACGGGCCGTGGGCACGAGGAACGCCAGGAGGAAGACCCCCAGCAGCGATCCGTAGAAGAAGGACCCCACCTGGTTCACCGCCTCGATGAGGGAGCCCAGCTGGCCCGCGTAGAGGGCGATCCCGAAGGCGAAGATCCCCCAGAAGAACGTCGCCAGCCGGGAGACCATCATATAGTGGGACTCCGGCGCCTCGGGTCGGAACCAGCGCTGATAGAAGTCCACGACGGTGGCGCTGGACAGGGCCGTGAGCTCCGAGTCCAGCGACGACATGGCCGCCGCGAAGATGACGGCGATCATGAGGCCCACCAGGCCCGAGGGAAAGTATTCGATGAGGTAGCTGGGAAAGACGTAGTTGACGTCGTTGGACGCCGCTCCCCGCACCTCCGAGACCAGGGCTTTCGCCTCCTGCCGAAGCTCGGCCAACCGGTCGTCGTAGCTTCCGACGGACCTCTGCAGGGCGCCGATCCGGTCGCCGGCGGTCGGGCCGGGCGATTGCAGCGGCGCCACGACGGCGGCCGGGCCCGGCCCCGGGAGCTCTCCGGCCGCCGCGACTCCCCCCTCCTCGGCCAGCTCCCTCGCCTCCAACAGCTCCAGCGTCGCCGCCCGCCTCAGGGCGTGAACCTCCTCGTACTCCTCCTCGATGGACCGGTACGCCGGCGCCGACTCGCTCTCCAGCACTACCCGGACTTCGGCGTCGTTGAAGACCACCGGGGGCTGCTCGAAGTGGTAGAAGACGAAGAGGAGGACCCCGATGGCCAGGATCATGAACTGCATCGGGACCTTCAGGAAGGCGTTGAAGATCAGCGACAGCCGGCTCTCCTTCAGGGACTTCGCCGTCAGGTAGCGCTGTACCTGGCTCTGGTCCGTGCCGAAGTAGGCCAGGGCCAGGAAGAGACCGCCCACCAGCCCGGACCAGATCGTGTAGGTGTTCGAGGGATCCCAGGAGAGATCGATGCTGGTCCACATCTCCTGGATGCCGCCGATGTACACGACGTCGTCGACTCCCACGGCCCCCGGCAGCTCGAGGTACATTACGATGAGGGCGGCCGCGATGCCGCCGAACATCATCAGCATCTGGATGACGTCGGTCCAGATGACCGCCGTGATCCCGCCGACCACGGTGTAGAGGAT
>JBKHJU010000368.1:0-3088 GCA_046537985.1 Longimicrobiales bacterium | reverse complement strand
GATCCCGTCCCGCTCGGTCCGGGACGAGAAGATCCGCTGGGCCACGTACCCACCGCCCCCCGGCTCGGCCCCGGGATACCAGGACGCCCACCAGTTCACCCCCAGGTAGACCCCGAAGGTCAGGGCCGGCATCCAGCTCGCTCCCTCCCGGGGAAAAAGGCCCAGGGCGGCGTTCCGGGAGCCGTAGACCTCGACGAGTCCCGATTCCATGGCTCCGATTCCGCCGACCGCGGCCACGGCGAAGACGGCCAGGACGACGGCCCCGGCCACCGCCAGCCCGAACTGGAAGAAGTCCGTGACCACGACTCCCCACAGCCCCGAGAGGAGGGAGTAGCCGGCCGCCAGGAAGAAGCAGACCAGGAGGGCCGTCACCCGGTCGATATCCAGGGCCACCGCCACCACCTCCATCATGGCCAGGTTCACCCAGCCCATGATGATGAGGTTGATGGGGACGGCCAGGTAACCGGCCCGGAAGGCACGAAGGATGGCGGCGGGCTTTCCCCCGTACCGGAGCTCGGTGAATTCCACGTCGGTCATGACGCCGGCTCGGCGCCAGAGACGGGCGTAGAAGAACACGGTGAGCATGCCGCTCATGGCCAGATTCCACCAGAGCCAGTTCCCGGCCACCCCGTACTGGACCACCATCTCGGTGACGGCCAGGGGCGTGTCCACGGCAAAGGTGGTCGCCACCATGGACGTCCCCGCGAGCCACCACGGCAGGGCCCGTCCGCCGATGAAGTAGTCGCTGACGGACCGGGAGGCCCGCTTCGTGAGGGCCAGCCCCACCCCGGCGGCAAAGGCGAAGTAGAGCCCGACGATGACCCAATCGAGAAGGGTCATGATCGGACGGACCCCGGGGGTGCGACGTCCACGGAGGCAGCAATCTCGGAGCTGTGGCCGACGTTCGCGGAGGCGACGCCTCCGGGTGCGATCGTCACCGCCGGGGCTCCACGACCCGATCCGTTATGGCCCGGGCGGCCAGGTCGTGCACCGTCCGCCTCAGCTCCACGTGGCGCTGGTTCTCGCGGGTCGGATTCACCCGGTTGGTCAGGAGGACGACGAAGAGGTCGAGCTCGGGATCGATCCAGATGGAGGTTCCGGTGAAGCCCGTGTGACCGAAGGCCTCGCCGGTGAAGTAGTCGCCCGCCGACGACCGGCCGGACGGCGTGTCCCAGCCCAGGGCCCGGCTCGAGGTGTCGTCCCGGCGGCGGGTGAACTCCGCTATGACCTCCTCCGAGAGGATCCGACCGCCGGGAGCCCAGGGAACGGTGCAGGCCACGGTGCCCGCCGCGGCCCCGGACTCGGCCGGCGACCTCACGCACGGCTCGAGCTCCCCGCGGGCCAGCATCATCCGGGCAAAGACGGCGAGGTCGGCCGCCGTGGAAAAGACCCCGGCGTGACCGGCCCGCCCGCCGAGCGCCCATGCGTTCTCGTCGTGGACGACTCCGTGGAGGTGGGAGTCCCGAAGCGTCGCGTCCACCTCCGTGGGAGCGATCCGTGGCAGAAGCCGATCTTCGGGCAGGAATCCCGTGTCCGTCATCCCCAGGGGAGTCCAGACGGTCTCGTCCACGTGCTCCCCCAGGGGACGGTCGGTCACCTCCTCGACCACGAATCCCAGGGTCATCATCCCCACGTCCGAGTACTGGGAGCGGGTGCCGGGGTCGAACTCCAGCTCCAGGCCCCCGATGGCCCGCTCGTAGTCGGCTCGTCCGCGGGCGTCGGTGAAGAGAGGCTCGTACTCGGGCAGCCCCGACCGATGGAGGAGAAGCTGCCGCAGCGTCACGTCGGCCTTCCGGGAGTCTCCCTCCGCCCACCACGGAAGGTGCTGCACCACCCGGTCCTCCAGGGAGAGGCGCCCCTCGTCCACCAGGCGCATGAGCGCGGCCGTCGTCGCGATGACCTTGGTCAGGGACGCCAGATCGTAGAGGGTCGTGGGTGTCGCCGGAGGCGCGTCGGGATCCCAGTCGCTGCGGCCGTATCCCCTCAAGCGAACGAGGCGGTCGCCCCGCCCCAGCACCAGGGCGGCGCCGGGAGTCGCCGAGTCTGCCACGGCCTCGAGGAGCGCCGTATCGAGGCGAGCGAGGACCGCGTCGGACATTCCGGCATCGGAGGCCGCTGCCTCGGACCGGGAGACGGTCATGGAGGGAAGCACGGGACCCGAACGGGAATCTCCGACCACGGAATCGGCGACCGCGGAATCGCGGGCGGATGGATCGGCGGCGGCGGAATCGGCGACCTCCTCCGTCTCCCGCTCGTCCTGGCCCGCCACGAAGCCCGTCTCGTCGAGCTGGTCCCTCGGCCCCTCGTCCCGAGCCTCCACCGCCCGCTCCCGCACCAACCCTTCGCCCTCGAAGTGATACGGCGGCAGGGAGATGGGAAGAGTACCCGAGATCCGTGCCTCTCCGGTGAGGGCTCGAACCGCCGCCCGCTGGGATACGTCCCTCTCTCCCCACGCCAGGAGGTAGCTCCCCACTTCGGGGAATGCGTCGAGTGCGTACGGATTCCCGAAGGAGGTCGCCACCACGGGTCGGTGCACCGCCAGGCGCCGGACGAAGCGGGCGAACTCCTTCTCCACGCCGATGATCCCGGTCCCGGCCTGGTAGGCGATGAAGGAGTTGACCAGGACCCGGTCCGCCTCCCACGCCGAATTCCAGAGGGCGTCCAGGGCCCCGGGACCGTCGGCGGCGCTCAGGCCCACCACCCGCAGTCCCTCGAAACGGTCCGCCAGGAGCCCGTCGGCGGTGCGGCTCCCGACGGGATCGCCGGGGCGGGTCCAGGTCAGCGAAAGCACTCGTTCCACCGAATCGGGAAGGAGCGGAACCAGGTGATCCACGTCCCGGACCAGGGTCATGGAGCGAGCGGCAACGGAGTCGGCGAGGTCCAGGTGGGGGCCGGCGCCCACGATCCGGTCGACCGCTTCGAGATCCACGACCCGTCCCTCGTGGAGGCCCACACGGACCTTGAGCTCGAGGATCCGTCGCACCGATTCCCGGATCCGCTCCCGGCTCAGGCGTCCCGACTCCACGGCCGCCACCACGGCTGCCAACGACTCCTCCACGTCGGCCGGCGCGAGAAGGACGTCACTCCC
>JBKHJU010000367.1:0-3090 GCA_046537985.1 Longimicrobiales bacterium | reverse complement strand
AGCCCGGTGCGGCGGATCGCGGTGGGCGACTCCAGCCGGGACGCCGGGGGAGCTGGGTTTCCGGCTTCTGGGAGGCGGCCAACGGCCTGGAAGAGGGCGAGCATACCGGCGTGGTCCGGACCGAGTACGGCTACCACGTCATCCAGCTCGAGGAACGGCGCACCGTGCCTTTCGAGGAGGTGCGGAGCGACGTCGTCCTCCAGGCCGGTACCATGCTCGGCGGAACCGACGAGGCCTGGACGCGCTGGAGCGACAGCGTCTCGGCCTCGATCCGCCCGGACACGGCCGCCGTTCGCCGGGCCGTCGAATCCGGGTTCCTCGATCTGGGGTCCCTGGCCCTGGCTTCCGGGGGCGAGAGAGTGGGCCCGAGGGAAGAAGGGTCCGCTGGAGAGGCGACCACGGCGGAAGCCGTTTCCGAGGACGCCCGGTTGGTCATCGCGCGTGCCGGTGCAGGCGAGGGATACCGCCTCGACGCCTTCCAGCGCCATCTGGCCAGCCTGCCGAAGGACCGGTGGGCAGTGGTGACGGAGGGGCTCGCCACGGGCTCCGACGCGGATCCCGATGCGGATCTCGACGCGGGTCCCGGTGGCGATTCCGGCCCCGAAGGCGGCTCCTTCGGGCCCCTTCTGGCCGAGGCGCGGCGAGAGGCCGTCCGTCACCGGGCTCTGGCCGAGGCCTCGCGACGAGGGCTCGGCGTGTCCGAGGGCCCCCGGGAGCGAACCGCCCGGGAGTGGCGGGATCAGGTCGACGCCTGGGCCATCGCCCTCGGATTCGAGGCCGGATCGGCCTCCTCGGCCGTAGCGGCCCGGGCCCTGGAGGCCCTCTCCACCTCCCGGCAGAACGCGAGCATCGCACGTCGGGAGCTGGAGTCCCGGGAGCCCCTGTTGCGTGCGGCCTACGAGGTCCGCGAAGCCGGTTCGTGAAGCGTCGGGCCCGCAGGCGCCTCCTCCTGATCGGAGGATTCACCGTCTATTTCGGGCTCCTCTGGAGCCTGTGGTACACTCCGGTCGTCTATCCCCTCAAGATCTTCGTGGTCCTTCTCCACGAAGTGAGCCACGGAATCGTCGCCCTGGCCACGGGTGGGACCGTCGAGGCCATCGTCCTGGACCCCGACGAAGGCGGCGCCTGCTACTGTCCGGGAGGAAGCTCCTTTCTCACCCTTTCGGCGGGATACCTCGGAAGCCTGGGGTGGGGGGTCCTCCTGCTCCTGGCCGCCGACTCCTCCCGGGTCCGAGCCCGGAACCTCATCGGCCTGGCCGGGGGTTTCGTCCTGGCCCTCACGGCCCTTTACCTCCGGGGCTGGTTCAGTGTCATCTACGGCCTCCTCTTCGGCGCCGGGTTGGTGGGGTCGGCTCGCCTCTTCTCCGAGGGCCTCAATCGGGGTCTGGTCCGGGTCCTGGGAATGACCAGCGCCCTCTACGTCCTCCTCGACATCCGATCCGACATCCTCCAGCGTCCCCACCTTCGATCGGACGCGGCCATGCTTTCCGACCTCACCGGTGTGCCGACCCTGCTCTGGGGCCTGCTCTGGATGGCCGTCGCCCTCTTCGTCGTCGGGTGGCTCCTGGAGCGCACCTGGAGGAGGGCGTAACCGGACCGCTTCGGCGGCGCGAGCCTCGAGACGGCGTCGGGCCGCCTCGCGAACGCCGCGGGACACCCCGCACGCCCCCACGCCACAGCCTCCTGCGCCTCCTTGCTCGGTCCGCGTCGATTCCCTAGCTTCGGGGTGGCCGGTATCGGCCTGGGCCCCCGGCTCCGACTCCAGAGCGAATCGCGTCGGTGGGACTGCGGGACAGAGCGGGGATCGGCTTCGCCGATTCGCCGCCAGAGCCCGCCGGATCTGTGCCCGACGTTTTCCCCGAAAAGGAGGTGATCCCTTGTCTAGTCCGAGTATTCTGCGCAACCTGGCATGGGCAAGCGGTCGCCGCTTCGGCCTCTGAGTCGAACGAACCGATCGTAATCTGTTCGCCAAGCCGGTAGCGGTTTTCCGCGCCGGGTTGCGGCAGAACTGAGAGAAGGGCGTCACCGGAGACCTTGCCGGTGGCGCCCTTCGTGTTTCGGGGGCGGTCCGTGGGACCGTTCGGACTTCCCGTTCCAGACTTACCGAGATAGCTGAAGGGGGCGCTCCCGATGACGGGATGCGCCCCCTTCTCCGACTTCTTCGTTCGGCCGGCCGGCGGACTCCGCGCGGCCCCGCGTCTCGCCGGAGCCGCCGGTTGCACCGCGCGCGCCGGGTTTCGACCCAGGATTTCGCGCGTCGGCCGGTCGGAGCCTCAGCCGTCGTCGCTCCCGCCTTCCGAGGGCGCACCTTCCGACGGATCGGCCAGCTCTCCCTCCTCGAACCGGCGCTGCTCCCGATTCGCGCGGGATTCCAGCTGTTCGGTCACCTCGTTCAGGAGGTCCTCCGGAATCTCGTCCTCACCCACGACGTGGTTGATGGGCTCCACGGGCGTGTAATCCAGCCAGCCGTTCCCCATCTCGTGATACGTCGGGAGCCCGTACGGGGTGTCCGAGGTCGGGTCCGGATTCGCCTCGTTGAACTCCGAGTTGTCCCAGACGGGCGTCCAGAGGAGCGTCGACCCCGCCGGCGCCACCGGCGGATCCTTGAACACGTACATCCGCTGCCACTCGAAGTGGTAGTCCGGCACCCAGAGGAGGAGCTCCCTGCGGCCGTCGGGATGCTCGAGCTCGTACTTCGCCGCCCGACCCAGATAGTGCATGTGGGGGGTCAGGGACAGGATGTAGCTGTCTTCCTCGAACTCGAACTCCCGGGTGAGCGAGTAGTAGGGATGCCCCGCCGGGATCACGAAGTCCTCGCCCACGCTGAGCACCGAGCGATGGACGAAGTGGCGGATGGTGTCCCCGGGCTCGTAGAAGATCACCGCGGCCTTCGAATCGTCACGGAACTCCGTGCCGGGCCCCGGCTTCTTGTTGTAGTGCATTCCCAGGGAGATCTCCTCCACCGGGGGCAGGAGCTTGGCGAATCCGTCCGGATAGACGTACGGATCCCACCCCGGCGCGATGCAGCCGAAGGGCTCACCGCAGATGTGGTGGACGTGCGCGCCGCCGTGCATCTCGGAGGCCTTGATC
>JBKHJU010000366.1:0-3094 GCA_046537985.1 Longimicrobiales bacterium | reverse complement strand
CGATCCCGAGCAGCTTGAGCCGGTCCTCGTTCTCGACGTAGTAGGCGTATCCGAGGTATCCGAGGGCGTACGTGTCACCCGCCACACCCTGGACCAGCACGTTGTCGTCCTCGCTGGCCTGGTAGTCGGCGCGGCTGGCGCCGCTCTCCCCGATGATGGTTTCCGTGAAGTAGTCGAACGTGCCCGAGTCCGTGCCCGGGCCGTAGAGGACGATCTCCTCGTCGGGAAACTCGGACCGGACGTCCCTCCAGGTCTCGACCTCGCTCCCGGGCCGCCAGATCCGATCCAGCTCTTCGACCGTGAGGCACTCGACGAAGTCGTTTGCCGGGTTCACCATCACCGAGAGGCCGTCCCAGGCCACGGGAAGCTCGATGAACTCGACCCCGCTGGCGGCGCACGCTTCCCGCTCTCCTTCCGTGATCTCACGCGATGCGTTGGAGAGGTCGGTCTCCCCCGCGCAGAATCGAGAGAAGCCGCCTCCGGTCCCCGAGAGGCCCACGGTCACCCGGACGCCGGGATTCTCGACCTGGAACTCCTCGGCAAAGGCCTCGGCGACGGGAAAGACCGTGCTGGACCCGTCGCTCCGAACCTGCCCGGTGAGGCCGTCTCCTCCGGCCTCACCCCCGCCGCACGCGGCGAGGAGGGCCAGGGAGCCCGCAGCCATACAAGTCGTTACCGTACCGGCGAAACGTGTCATGATCCTCTCCCGAGGTATTCGTGCGAAGTCGTGATCGGGTCGTGAAAAAGCATATCGAGACAAGCCGTCGGTCCGGTCACAGCAATGTAACAGAACCGTAACGGGGCCTGCATCGGGGGGTGACGGGGAGCGCCCGGAGGAGCGCCCACCGGCCGAAGGTCCGCGGCACACGCATCCTATCCGGCCGGAAGGGTGACCGTGAACGTGGTTCCCCGCCCCAGACGGCTCTCGGCCGCGACCCGCCCGTCCATGGCGTCGACGAGATGCTTCACGATGGCCAGGCCCAGCCCCGTTCCCCCTTCCTCCCTGGAACGGGCCGGATCCGCTCGATAGAAGCGCTCGAACACCCGGGGAAGGGCCGCCGACGAGATCCCCATTCCCGTGTCGCACACCCGTATCTCCGTTTCCGATCCCCGGTCCCGGATCTCGACCCACACGCGGCCGCCGTCGGGCGTGTACTGGATGGAGTTCTCCAGGAGGTTGCGGAGGACCTCGGCGAGCCCCCGGGGATCGGCCCGGGCCACGGCCTCGCCCTCGACCTCGAAGTCCAGCTCCTTCCTCTCGGCCCGGTCCTGCAGATCGGTCCAGACCTCCTGCACGACGGGGGCCACCCTCAGGCTCTCCGGCTTCGCCACCCATCCACCCGACTCGAGGCGGCTCAGATCCAGGAGATCGTCGATGAGACGCTGGAGCCGGATGGTGTTGTCGTGGATGGCCTTCAGGAAACGCTGTCGCATCTCCGGGCCCGGATCCTCCTCCAGGAGGGTCTCGGCGAAGCCCCGCATGGACGTGAGCGGAGTCTTCAGCTCGTGGGACGCGTTGGCCACGAAGTCCCGACGGACCTGTTCCAGCCGCCTCAGCTCCGTGACGTCCAGAAGCGTGACCACGGCCCCGCCCTCGGCCAGAACCCGCGACTGGACGATGACATGCCTCTCCCCCAACGCCAACTCTCGGGACTGGAAGGAGCGCACAACCGCGGACTCCAGGAGCTCTCGCAGCTCCGGATTCCGGATCAAGCTTCCCACCGGCGCATAGAGATGGGGCTCGGGGAGCTCCAGGAGCTCCCGGGCCGCCTCGTTGGTCCGGAGGATCCGGGCGTCGTCGGTCAGGGCCAGGACACCCTCGGCCATGGAGTCGATGAGGGCCTGCATCCGGTCCCGCTGGCGGCCCAGCTCCGACATCTGGGTGTCGAGCTCTTCGGTCATGCGGTTGAAGGCTCCTCCGAGCTCGTCCAGCTCCCGGAGCCGACTTCCCCGGGGAGCCCGCACGTCGAGGTCGCCCTCGGCAACGGATCGGACCGCTCCCGACACGCCCGCCAGGGGAGAGGCGAGCCGGGCTCCCAGGGCGTGTGCGAATGCCGCCGCCAGGATCAGGGCCAGGATGCCCACCCCGATCTGGGTTCTCCGAAACCGCTCCAGGGCCGCGTCCAGCTCGTCGACGGAAGCCGCCAGGCGCAGCGTCACCCGCTCTCCGCCCATCTCCGTGACGCGGGCGGCGTACAGGAGGCGTCGGTCGACGGTGGTGCTCCGTCGCACCGCGAATCCCACCGCCCCGGGACCGCTCCGGATCGCCTCGACGATCTCGGGTCGGTTCCGGTGGTTCTCCACCTCGGGAAGTCGAGCCGGGGGTACGTCCGAGTCGCCGAGCACCACTCCGCTGGCGTCGATGATCGTCACCCGGTGTCCGATCCGGGCCGTCACCGCTCGGGCCACGGAATCCGCGTCGGCCGGCTCCATCCTCCCCAGCTCCGGCGCGATCAGGCTCAGCTCCCGGCGGAGCTCCATCCGCCCCCGTTCGACGAGATCGTCCCGAACCGTGAAGTGGCCGGCCACCCAGGTCAACATCAGGGCTCCGGTCGCCACCACGAGGATGGCGACGAGAAGGGCGATGCGGACGGAGAGTCTCACGGACCTTCCGCCCGGGGGACTCGCAGCCGATAGCCGAAACCCCGTACGGTCTCGATCCAGTCCGAGTAGGGTCCGAGCTTGTCCCGGAGCCTTCGCACGTGCATGTCCACCGTCCGGGTCTGGATCCGGTCGGCGACCCGGGCGTCCAGATCCCAGGCCCGCTGGAGGAGCTGCTCCCGGCTCTGGGTCCGGCCTTCCCGCTCCAGGAGCGCCTGGAGCAGGCGATATTCGGTGGGGGTCAGGTCCAGGGCCTCGCCCTGGAGCGTCACCTGGTGTGCGCCCAGGTCCATCTTCAGCTCCGCCGCCCGCAGGATCCTTCCCCTCGTGTCCGTGGCCGGCTGTCGGCTCCGCCGGAGGACGGCTTCGACCCGGAGGACCAGCTCCCGGGGGCTGAAGGGCTTGGGCAGGTAGTCGTCGGCCCCGAGCTCGAGCCCCTCGATCCGGTCTTCCTGCTCCCGCTTCGCCGTCAGGAGGATCACCGGAACGGAGC
>JBKHJU010000365.1:0-3096 GCA_046537985.1 Longimicrobiales bacterium | reverse complement strand
CATCCCGTCCGGGGCTCGCATCTTGGAGAGGCCCGTTCGGATCGGAGCTCGGCGAGTGGATCCGCGCCATCGCTGCCATGAGGAGAGACACCGAAGAATGACCGAGGATCGGAAGCACGTCACGAAAAGGGACGAGGCCACGATGACCAGGGAAAGCGATTCCTACACCGTCCGCCTCGACGGGGTCTCCATGGAGGACGTGAGCCGGGTGGGCGGTAAGAACGCTTCCCTGGGCGAGATGATCCGATCCCTGAAAGAGGAGGGGGTCCCCGTCCCCGACGGCTTCGCCACCACCGCCGACGCGTATCGCCGGTTCCTCTCCCACAACGAGCTGGACGAACCCATCCAGGAGCGCCTCGACGCCTTCCACCGGGACGAGGTCGGGCTGGCCGAGACCGGAAAGGCCATCCGCGAGCTGATCCGGGGCGGGAGGTTCCCCGACGAGATCGCCACAGCGATCCGCGAGGCGTACGCCGAGCTCGGAGACCGGGTCGGGGAGGAGTCGCCCGGCGTTGCCGTACGGTCCAGCGCCACCGCCGAGGACCTGCCGGAGGCCAGCTTCGCCGGCCAGCAGGAGAGCTTCCTGAACGTCTCTGGCGAAGAGAGGCTCCTCGACGCCTGCCGAGCCTGCTTTGCGTCCCTCTACACCGACCGGGCCATCACCTACCGCGAAAACCTGGAGTTCGAGCACGCGGAGGTAGCGCTGTCCGTGGGCGTACAGCTCATGGTCCGATCGGACCGGGCCGGCGCCGGCGTCCTCTTCACCCTGGATCCGGACACGGGCTTTCCCCGGGTCGTGGTGATCAACGCCGCTTTCGGGCTGGGAGAGAGCGTGGTGAAGGGAACCGTGGACCCGGACCAGTACGTGGTCTTCAAGCCGGTCCTCGACGACCCGGACCTGGCACCCATCCTTCAGAAGTGGCGGGGAGGGAAGGAAGAGAAGGTGATCTACACGGACGCGTCGGCGTCGGACCCGGTGCCCGAGGACGAAAGAGAGGAGAAGGCCGAAGGGGGAAAGGAAGGATCCGGCGGCGACGGTGGCACGACCCGTACGGTGGGCACCAGCGAGGAGGAGCGGCGGAGCCTCGTCCTGGGCGACGAGGAGATCCTCCAGCTGGCCCGATGGGGCAAGGCCATCGAGGAGCACTACGGCCGCTCCATGGACGTGGAGTGGGCCAAGGACGGCGAGACGGGAGAGCTCTGGATCGTCCAGGCTCGACCCGAGACCGTGGAGTCGCGGGCCACCGACACGAGCTTCTCGACCTACACGGTCGAAGGAGAGGGAAAGGTTCTGGTCACCGGGACCGCGGTGGGCAGCTCCATCGCCACGGCTCGGGTCTGCCGCATCGAGAACCCGGAGGAGCAGGAGCGCTTCGAGGAAGGGGCCATCCTCGTCACCGAGCGGACCGACCCCGACTGGGGGCCCATACTCGGGAAGGCGGCAGGGGTGATCACCGATCACGGGAGCCGGACCAGCCACGCCGCCATCGTGAGCCGAGAGCTGGGAATTCCGGCGGTGGTGGGAAGCGGAAACGCCACCGAAGTCCTGGAGGACGGACAGACGGTGACCCTCTCGTGCGCCGAGGGAGACGAGGGGAAGGTCTACGAAGGTGAGGTCGAGTTCATCCGGGAGGAGATCGACCTCGAGTCTCTCTCAGAGCCCCCCGTCCGGATCATGATCAATGCTGGCAACCCGGACGTGGTCTTCCGCTGGTGGCGGCTTCCCACGAAAGGGATCGGCCTGGCCCGGATCGAGTTCATCATCGGCGAGGGGATCCAGGTCCACCCCATGGCTCTCCTCCACCTGGAGCAGGTGGAAGACGGCCAAGAACGGGAACGAATCGAGGAGCTCCTGCAGGGATGGGAGAGTCCCGAGGAGTACTTCATCGATCAGCTGGCCCGGGGGATCGCCCGGCTGGCGGCCTCGTGCTGGCCCGAACCCGCCGTGATTCGCACCTCCGACTTCAAGACGAACGAGTACGCGGCTCTCCTGGGCGGAGGAGCCTTCGAGCCCCGGGAGGAGAACCCCATGCTGGGCCTGCGCGGCGCGGCCCGGTACTACAACGACCGGTACAGGGACGCCTTCCTCCTCGAGTGCCGGGCCCTGAAGCGGGCCCGGGACGTCATGGGCCTCGACAACGTCATTCCCATGATCCCCTTCTGTCGCACCGTGGACGAGGCGGATCGGGTCCTCGAGCTGATGGGCCAGGAGGGACTGGAGAGAGGGAAGGGGGGGCTCGAGGTCTACGTCATGTGCGAGGTGCCCTCCAACGTGATCCTGGCCGAGGAGTTCGCCGAGCGCTTCGACGGCTTCTCCATCGGGAGCAACGACCTCACCCAGCTCCTCCTCGGGGTGGACCGGGACTCGCAGGAGCTGGCCGCCCTCTTCGATGAGCGGGACGACGCCGTCATGCGGGCCATCGCCGACGTCATCGCCCGGGCCCACGAGGCCGGCGTACCCGTGGGCATCTGCGGTCAGGCGCCCAGTGACCACCCCGAGTTCGCGAGATTCCTGGTCGAGCGGGGAATCGACTCCATGTCCCTGAACCCGGACAGCGTGGTGGGGGTGCTGCGGGCGCTGATGGAGTCGTGACCTGGCTGGCCCGAGACCGTCTGCTCGCCCCTCAGCCGTCGGTGACCGACGCCCCGTCGGACCCGTTCGACACACGGGGGCTCACGGGGCTCCCCCTCTTCGCCGGCTCACCGATGCTCCTCCTCTTCGGACCCCTCCATGAGGCCGGCGCTCCGTAGAATCTCGAGTCCCCTGGCCACGGCGTCCTCCGGGGTGGTCCCCGTGTCCACCTCCGCCGTGCGCCGAGCCACGTCGTCCGAGGGCGCCTCCCATCGTTCGGCCACCTTCCGGTGGATCTCCCAGTCGGCGTCGGAGGGGCCGGGTCCTCGCTCCCGGATGCGCTCCCGCACCACGTCGGAATCGCACGTGGTGACCAGGAAGACGTGGCGGACGCCCAGCCTCCGGGCGGTCTGCATGAATCGGACGCGCCAGGCATCGTCACGAAACGTCGCGTCGACGATCACCCTTCCACCCTGGCAGAGCTTCTCGGCGGTCGCCCGCAGGCACGCCGCATAGGTCCGTCG
>JBKHJU010000010.1:0-13323 GCA_046537985.1 Longimicrobiales bacterium | reverse complement strand
GCCCTGGAGCGGCGCTTCCAGCCGGTCATGGTGGATCCGCCGACGGTGGAGGAGACCCTGGACATCCTGAAGTGGCTGCGTCCCCACTACGAGGACCATCACCGGGTCTCCATTCCCGATCCGTCCCTCGAGCAGGCGGCCCGCCTCTCCGACCGCTACATCACCGGCCGCTTTCTCCCGGACAAGGCCATCGACGTCATCGACGAGGCCGGAGCCCGCGCCCGCATCGCGAGCCAGGTTCCCCCGCCCGAGGTGGAAGAGCTCAAGGAAGAGCTCCGTCGGATCGCCGAGAGGAAGGAAGACGCCATCCGCGATCAGGATTTCGAGCGAGCGGCCGAGCTCCGGGACGAGGAACGGGAGTTCCAGAAGAAGATCCGGGAGCAGCAGGACCGCTGGGAAGAGGAGCGGAAGAAGCACCGGCCCGAGATCGAGGAAGAAGACGTCGCCTTCATCGTGAGCCGGTGGACGGGCATCCCGGTGACCAAGATCAAGACGGCCGAGAGCCAGCGCCTCATCCACATGGAGGACGAGCTCCACAAGCGGGTCGTGGGTCAGGAGGACGCCATCAAGGCCGTCTCCCGGGCCATCCGTCGGAGCCGCGCCGGCCTAAAGGATCCCACGCGCCCCATCGGATCGTTCATCTTCTCCGGCCCCACCGGAGTGGGAAAGACCGAGCTGGCACGAGCCCTGGCCGAGTTCCTGTTCGCCGACGAGGAGGCCCTGATCCGGGTGGACATGAGCGAGTACATGGAGAAGTTCTCCGTGTCCCGTCTCATCGGTGCCCCTCCGGGCTACGTGGGCTACGAGGATTCGGGCACCCTGACCAAGCAGGTCCGGCGGCGCCCGTACTCGGTGGTCCTCCTGGACGAGATCGAGAAGGCCCACCCCGACGTGTTCAACATTCTCCTCCAGGTGCTGGACGAAGGGCACCTGACGGACAACTACGGGCGGGTCATCGACTTCAAGAACACCGTCCTCATCATGACCTCGAACCTGGGCGCCCGGGACATCACCAAGGGTGGAGGCCTGGGCTTCCAGCGCCAGGACCGGCAGGCCAGCTACGAGGCCATGCAGGACAAGGTCACCGAGGAGATCGAGCGGGCCTTCAACCCCGAGTTCCTCAACCGCCTGGACGACACCATCGTCTTCCACTCCCTCACCCGGGACGAGATCGGCGACATCGTCCACATCATGCTCGAAGAGGTCAAGGAGCGCCTGTCCGAAGAGGGCCTCACGATCCGCCTCACCGACGAGGCGCTGGATTTCCTGGTGGAGGAGGGCTACGACGAGAAGTTCGGAGCCCGACCCCTTCGCCGCGCCATCCAGCGCTACCTCGAAGATCCCCTCTCCGAGAAGATCCTGCTGGCCGAGTTCTCCGAAGGCGACGAGATCGAGGTAGACGTCAATCCGGAGGAGAAGGGCCTCAGCCTCCGGGCCGTCTCTCCCCAGAAGACGTGAGTGGAGCGCAGCCGGCTACGAGCCGGATCTGGTCGAGAAAGGCCGCCGCCGATGCTGCGGCCTTTCTCTCTGTAGGCCTCGGAGCCTCCGTCGGTCTCCTTTCGGCCGGCCTCCTCTCGGTCGGGCTCGTCCTCCTTGCCGTCTCGCCGGCCGCCGGTCAGCAGCTCCCGGGAGGCCCGGGCGCCGCTCAGGAGGAAATCGCCATCGACTCCATCGCCGTCGAGGGCAACGTTCGTCTCTCACGGTCCCAGATCCTCGGCTCCACCACGCTCCGAACGGGAAATCCCATGGCGGTCCAGGACGCTCGCCTGGCCATCCAGAGAGCCGTGAAGGACCTCTGGGACACGGGACAGTTCCAGGACGTTCAGGTCTATGCGTCCGGCGGAGGGCCCGACGGTGAGCCGGTCGTGCTCACCTACCGGGTGGACGAGCGTCCCCTGATCCGGTCGGTGGAGATCCGGGGGCTCGAGAACGTGAGCCCGGCGAACGTGAGGGATACCTCGGGACTGGAGACGAACCAGCCATACTCGCCGACGCGGGTGGAGACGGCCAAGCGCTTCATCCGGGAGGAGCTCGCCGACAGGGGCATCCCCTTCGCCCGCATCGACGAGCACCAGGAGCCCATCCCCGACGCCGAAAAGGAGATTCGGCTGGTTCTCGACGTGACGGAGGGGAACCGGGTCACCGTCGCACAGGTCGAGATTCACGGGAACGATCGCTTTTCCGACGATCAGCTCATCGGGGCCCTGGAGACCAGGCCCGAGGGCTTCTGGTGGTTCAGGAGCGGGACGTACGACGAGGAGGAGTATCGACAGGACCTGGCTGCGGAGATCCCGGACTTCTATCGAGCGCGGGGGCACCTGGACGTCGCCGTCGTGGACGATACCCTGGTGGTCGATCCCCAGACCGGAAAGGCCCGGATCGAGCTCACTGTGGAGGAAGGACCCCAGTACCGGGTGGCCGAGTTCATGGTGGAGGGGAACGAGCGGTTCTCCACGGACCAGCTCCAGGGCTACTTCCGGGAGGAGGGCGGGGGACTCCTCCAGAGCCTTGGCTTCGGCGGCGAAGAGCGGGGTCGGGAGCCCGTCTTCGACCAGGTCCGGTTTCAGGAGGCCACCGAAGAGGTCTCCACCCTCTATCGGAACAGCGGGTATCTCTACGCCCAGGTCCGACCCTTCATCGAGCCGCTGGACGGGACCGGGACGGACGGGCAGGAGGGTGCCGCCCAGGGAGGCGCCGACGCCGGATCCCGCTCGCCCGGGAGCGAGGACGACGACCCCCGGGTCCGGATCGGCTGGGAGATCGACGAAGGGGATCCGGCGTACGTGGACCGGGTGGCCATCGTGGGCAACGACCACACCCACGAGCGGGTGATCCGGGATCGCATCCTCCTCCTTCCCGGGGACGTGTACAGCGAGGAGCGGCTTCTCCAAAGCTACCAGAGCATCCAGGCCCTGGGCTTCTTCTCGAGCCCGCTCCCGCTCCCCGACATTCAGCCGGATCCAGAGACCGGGGACGTGGACATCACCTTCGAGGTCGAAGAGCAGCAGACGGGCTCCCTGAGCTTCGGAACGTCCGTGGGCGGGGGAACCGGCCTCTCGGGCTTCCTGGGGTACGACGAGCCCAACCTCTTCGGACAGGCGAAGGAGACGAGCCTCCGCTGGGACTTCGGCCGGTACATCAACTCCTTCACGGCCTCGTTCACGGACCCGGCCCTCTTCGGAAGTCGGACGAGCGGCTCCATCTCCCTCTTCAACGCACGAGACCGCTTCTTCACCTTCCGGTCGGGTGAGCGGCGGCGGCTCGGGGTGACGACCCGGTTCGGGATTCCGGTGCCCGGCTCGCGCTTCACCCGGCTCTTCGCCGGATACGGCATCTCCCGCACCGACTATCGCCTCCGGGAAGGCGCAGAAGACACCTCACTCTTCGGACGAGCTGCAGGGACACAGAGCTCTCTCTCTCTGGGACTTACGAGATCCACGCTCAACCATCCCCTCTTTCCGACCCAGGGCTCGCGCCAGCGGATCAACTTCGACTTCAACGGAGGTCCCCTGGGCGGCGACGGGGACTTCGTGAAACAGACGATGGAAGGACAATGGTGGGTTCCCGTCGGAACCCTGGGAGGCGACGAGCTCGGCACCGGCGGGGTGCGCCTCGCCCTCGGCCTCACGATGCAGGCCGGGGCCGTATACGGGGATGCGGACAACTTTCCCTTCGACCGATTCTGGATGGGTGGTGTACAGTTCGGGGAGTCGCTGCGTGGCTACGACGAGACCACCATCACCCCCCTGGGATACTTCCCCGAGGGACTCGGTCCGACGAGGGGAGGAATTCCGGCCATCGAGCGGCTCGGAGACGCGTATCTCCGGATCTCGGCGGAGTACGCCATGAGGCTTACGGACAACATCTCGGTCTCCACGTTCTACGACGCCGGCTCGGTGTGGCGGGATCCCCGGGAAGTCAACCCCGGGCGACTCTCCCGCGGAGCGGGAGTCGGGATTCAGCTCGTCACGCCGTTCGGGCCCCTGGGTCTCGACTACGCCTATGGATTCGACAAGACCGAGCCCGGCTGGCAGTTCCACTTCCGCATGGGAGGACAGGGCGGACAGGGCGGACAGGGCGGCGGATTCTGAGTCCGAGCCGCCGCCCACCCACCGCCGCCGGAGGAACCCGCCGTCACCGCTGGAGGATTCGGGAGCGCTCCGACTCAGACCGCCGTTCCGTAGTCGGGACCATCAAAGAAAAAGCACGGGAAACGGAGAAGAAGCATGATGCGTCGTACGAAGATCCTTGCCCTCGTCGGGCTCGTCACCCTGGCCCTCGTGGCGTCCACCGCGCCGGGGGCGGCCCAGAACATCAAGCTGGGCTACATCGACTCGCAGCAGATCCTGGAAGAAGCGCCGGGGGCCGCCCAGGCCCGCCAGCAGCTCCAGGAGGAGCTCACCCAGATGCAGGGCGAGGTGGAGCAGATGGGAGAGGAGCTCGAGGAGGCCATGGAGCGCTTCGAGCAGCAGCAGCTCACCCTCTCGGACCAGGCGCGCCAGACCCGCCAGGAAGAGCTGCTCCAGCAGCAGCAGCAGTACCAGCAGCGGCTGCAGCAGCTCGAGCAGCAGGCGGCCCAGCGACAGCAGGAGCTTGTCTCGCCCGTGATGAACCGGGTGAATACGGTCATCGAGCAGATCCGACGGGTAGGGAGCTACACCATCATCTTCGACGCCGCCGCCCAGGGAATCGTTGCGGCCGACCCGGGATACGATCTGACCCCGGAGGTCATCCGCAGGCTCCGGGATCAGGAGGACGGTGCCGGCGCCACGTCGGACACCTCCGGAGGAAACGGAGGTCAGTGATACTCGGGACGATCGGCGAGGAATGGCCGGATGCGGTGAGACTTTCCGAAGACCGGTGAGGGCACCTGGACCGAGCTGACACCCGGCCCGTCGAATCGTCACAATGCAGTGCCGCAGGCCCAGCCCGGCCCACGGACGAGCCCAGGAGATTCTCCTGGACACTCCCGTGGGCCGGGCGTTTTGTCGGACCGATCGGGACGAGCCGATCGATCGCAGATGACCCATCGGAGAGACGATTCGGAGACGAGCATGACGAACGACCATCCATCACGGGCCGACGGGGTGAGCCTCGACGCCGGAGAAGTGTGCCATGTGGTCGAGGGCCGGCTCATAGGAGATCCGTCCCGCCGTGTCCGGGGAGTTGCCCCGATCGACGAAGCCACCGACGACGAGCTCGGGTTCCTCGCCTCCCGGAGGTACCTGGAGCGGCTTCCGGAGACCCGGGCCGGAGTCCTCCTGGTGGCCAGCGAGCTGGAAGCCGAGGTGTCGGCGGCTCCGTACGAGCCGGCCGCCCAGATCGTGGTGGAAGACCCCCACGCCGTCCTCCCGGACCTCCTCCGCCGCTTCTATCCCCAGGTTCCGGTCGAGCCGGGCGTCCACCCCACCGCCGTCCTCGGCTCGGGCGTCAGCCTCGGCGAGGAGGTCCGCGTCGATCCCTACGCCGTGGTGGAGGACGGAGCGACCCTCGGCGACCGGGTCCGGATCGGAGCCCACGCCGTCGTGGGGCGCGGAAGCCGGGTGGGCCAGGACACGGTCCTCCACCCCCACGTGGTCCTCTACCCGGGATCCACGGTGGGAGAACGGGTGATCCTCCACTCCGGCGTGCGCATCGGGGTGGACGGCTTCGGCTACGCCACGGTGAAGGGGGAACACCGGAAGATCCCCCAGGTCGGAGGCTGCACCGTGGAGGACGACGTGGAGATCGGTGCCAACACGACGGTGGACCGGGGCTCCATCGGCACGACCCGGATCGGTCGTGGCGTGAAGATGGACAACCTCATCCACCTGGGGCACAACGTAGAGGTCGGCGAGGCCTCCATGCTGGTGGCCCAGGTCGGGATCGCCGGCTCCACCCGGGTGGGGAAGGGCGTCCTCTGCGGGGGCCAGGCCGGGCTGAACGGACACATCGAGATCGGGGACGGCGCCCGAATCGGCGCCCAGGCCGGCGTCATCGGCGACATCGAGCCCGGTGAGACCGTATCGGGCTACCCCGCCCGGAGCCACCGGGAGTACCTGCGGGCGATGGCCATGGTCTTCAAGCTGCCCGACCTCATGCGCCGGGTCCGGGATCTGGAGCGTCGGGAGGAGGAGAAGGAGGGGGGATAGCCGATCGGCCGAGAAGGGGAAGGGAGGGAGCCACGGTGTGGAGCGCCGTGCCCCGACTCGTCGGCTACCCACCGGGGTTTCCGGGTTCGATCCCCTCGCGGCGATCCATTACATTGGAGCGGCTTTTCCGGAAGGGGCACTCCGTGCCGTGAGGGTGGAAGGCCTCCGCGTATCGACGAAGGAAGGGCACGAAGACGACGTGTTCCAGGAAATGGGGACACGTTCGACCAGCAGAGACGCCACTCTCGAGGTGGAATGAGCGACGACCGACAGAAGACCCTGTCCGGAGACGCGACCCTTTCCGGGGTCGGGGTCCACTCGGGCGAAGAGGCCAATGTTCGGATCCGACCGGCCGAGCCGGATACCGGCACCCTCTTTCGCCGGACCGACCTGGACGGGACGCCCGGGATCCCCGCCGACCTGGACCACGTGGTGGACACGGAATTGGGCATCACCCTCGGCGTGGGCGACGTGCAGGTGCTCACCGTCGAGCACCTCATGGCCGCCCTTTTCGCCCGTGGGGTGACGAACGCGGTCGTCGAGGTGGACGGGCCCGAGCTTCCCATCTGCGACGGCAGCTTCCGGGACTGGATCGAGGCCATCGACGGAGCCGGGCTGAGGGAGCAGGACGCGGACGCACCGGTCGTCACGCTGAAGGAGCCGGTGAGCGTCGAATTGGACGGAGGTGCGTCCTACGTGGTGGCTCCCGCCGACACCTTCCGGGTCTCCGGAACCATCGATTACCCCCACGAGGCCATCGGACGCCAGTACGGCTCCTTCGAAGTCGTCGGGGACTCCTTCGTGGAGGAGATCGCGCCGGCCCGGACGTTCGGCTTCAAGGCGGACGCCGAGGCCCTCTGGGAGCGGGGGCTGGCCCGGGCATCGTCGCTGGAGAACAGCGTGATCCTGGACGACGGCGGGGTCATGAACGATGAGCTGCGGTTCCCGGACGAGTTCCTCAGACACAAGGTGGGGGACGTCGTGGGGGACCTGGCGCTCCTGGGATCCCGGATCCGGGCCCACGTGGTAGCGAACCGTCCCAGCCACAAGGGAAACGTGAAGCTGGGCCGGGCACTCCGGGATCATGCGCGAAAGGAGAGCCGGACCGCCATCGTCGACGTCCAGCGGATCATGGAATACCTCCCCCACCGGTATCCCATGCTCCTGGTGGACCGAATCGTGGACTTCGAGGAAGGAAAGCGGATCGTCGGCATCAAGAACGTGACGATCAACGAGCCCTTCTTCCAGGGCCACTACCCGGGGCATCCCATCATGCCCGGCGTCCTCATCATCGAGGCCATGGCCCAGGTGGGGGGGCTCCTCCTCATGGACGTGGTGGAGAACCCGGAGGACAAGGTCGTCTACTTCATGTCCCTGGACGAAGTGAAGTGGCGCCGGCCCGTGACTCCCGGCGACCAGCTCGTCTTCGAGCTCGAGATGCTCCAGTTCCGTCGCACCGTCTGCAAGATGAAGGGAACCGGATACGTGGAGGGGAACGTGGTGGCCGAAGCCGAGCTCATGGCCCGGATCATGGACCGATGACCCCGGCCGAGCAATGACCCCGACCGAGATCCACCCGACGGCTCTTGTCGACGACGACGCAGAGCTGGGCACGGGGGTCCGGGTCGGCCCCCACGCCATCATCGGTCCCCGGATCGAGATCGGTGACCGGACCGTGATCGGTCCCGACGTCCTGATCGAGAAGGACACGACGGTGGGAGCGGAGTGCGTCCTGTACAAGGGAGCCGTGCTGGGGACGGATCCCCAGGACCTGAAGTACGACGAAGAGCGGACCGTTCTCCGGGTAGGCGATCGGACGACCATCCGGGAGTACGCCACGCTGAACCGGGGCACGGAGTGGTCCCGCGAGACGGTGGTGGGAAGCGATTGCCTTCTCATGGCCTACACCCACGTCGCCCACGACTGCCGCATCGGGGACCACGTGATCCTCTCCAACGCCGTGAACATGGCCGGCCACGTGACGATCGAGGACTGGGCCATCGTGGGAGGGATCGTGCCCATCCACCAGTTCGTCCGAGTCGGTACCCACGCGTTCGTCGGGGGCGGCTCGCGCATCTCCCAGGACGTGCCGCCCTACTGCCGAGTGGCCGGAAGCCCCGCCAAGCTCTATGGGTTGAACAGCGTGGGTCTGGAGCGGAGGGACTTTTCCGAGGAGGTCCGGAGAGCGCTGAAGCAGGCGTACCGGACCATCTTCAGCTCGGAGCACACCGTCTCGAGGGGATTGGACAAGCTGGAATCGGACGACATCTCCTTCCCGGAGGTCCAGCGCCTCGTCGACTTCGTCCGGAGCAGCGAACGGGGAGTGACGACTTGAGCGACGGTTTCGAGGGCGACCCCGTTCCAATCGGGGTCGTGGGCGTCGGAAGCCTGGGATACCACCACGCCCGCATCCTCTCGGGGCTTCCCGGAGTCCGGATGGAGGGGTTCTACGAAGCGCGACCCGAGCGGACCCGGCAGGTGGAGCGGGAGCTGGGGATCGAGGGAAAGGAGTCCCTGGACGCCCTCCTCGACGGGGTGGATGCGGTGGTGGTGGCGGTCCCGACCATGGCTCACGAGGAGGTAGCGTGCGCGGCGCTGGAGCGAGGAATCCACGTCCTGATCGAGAAGCCCATCGCCCCGAGCCTCGACGCCGCGGACCGGATCCTGGAAACGGCGCGGGAAAACGGCGCCCTCGTCCAGACCGGCCACGTGGAACGCTTCAACTCGGCCGTGCGGGCGGCCCGGGATTTCCTGGACAGGCCTCTCTTCATCGAATCCCACCGCCTCGCGCCCTTCGTTCCCCGGAGCACGGACGTGGCCGTCGTCCTGGACCTCATGATCCACGACGTGGACCTGGTCCAGAGCCTCGTGGGTACTCCCATACGGGACATCGCCGCCACGGGCGTCCCCGTCCTCACGCCGAGCGTGGACATCGCCAACGCCCGGCTGAGCTTCGAGGGCGGAGCCGTGGCGAACCTCACGGCGAGCCGCGTCTCCATGGAGAAGTTGCGGAAGATCCGCATCTTCCAGCCTTCCGGATATCTCAGCCTGGACCTGGCCAGGGGAACGGGAGAGTTCCTGCGGCTCAAGGAGGAGCTACCGGGCCTGTCCGGCGGCTCGCTCCACGAGCTTCCGGAGGCGCTCCCCGTGGCCGAAGGTGGCCTCCTGGACCTGGTGGAGCGCATCTCCTTCGAGGGCGACCAGGCCGAGCCCCTCACCCGGGAGCTGGAGAACTTCCGGGACGCCGTCCTGGGACGGACCGAGCCCGCGGTCTCGGGAGAAGCGGGTCGGAACGCCCTCCTCGTATCACTGTCCATCGAGAAACGGATCGAGAGCCATGTCGCTGATACGCATCCGGCGTAATCGAAAGAAGAACTGGCTCGACCAGAAGAAGTTCTTCTCGACGCGAACCCTCGTCCTCCTCCTTCTGGTGGCCATCGGAATCATGGTCTACGCCTCGGACCTGGTGGAGCGCTTCTTCTCGTCCGTGGCCACGGGCGGCTGACGGCGTCGTCGACCTCTCCGTCGGCCATGCCCCCGAAGGACGAGCCCCGGCCGGGGCAGCCTGCACCGGAGCGATCCGGGCCGAGCCCGTCCGTGATGGAGGGGCCTGCGCCGGACCGGTCCAGGTCGGACCCCTCCCCGGTCATCTTCCTTTCCGCGGGCGAGGAGTCGGGAGACCAGCACGGAGCCCGGGTGGCGCGGGCCCTCAAGAAGCGATTGCCGCGAGCCCGGCTCCTGGGACTCGGCGGCCCCCGCATGGAGGCCGAAGGGGTGGAGTTGCTCGCGGGGCTGGACGACCTCGCGATCATGGGTTTCGCGGAGGTCCTGGCCCACCTCCCCTTCTTCTGGAAGCTCGAGCGGCGGGTGCAGGCGCGGCTGAATGCGGGTGACATCGACCTGGTCGTTCCCGTCGACTACCCCGGCTTCAACCTCCGGCTGACCCGACACGCGTCCCGGCGGGGCATCCCCGTCCTCTACTACATCGCGCCCCAGGTCTGGGCATGGAAGAAGGGCCGAGCGGGCCGCCTGGCCCGGGACGCCGCCCACATCGCCGTGATCCTCCCGTTCGAGGTGCCCATCTTCGAGGAGGAGGGGGGGAAGGCGACCTTCGTGGGACACCCCCTCCTGGACCGCCCCGACGACGTTCCGGACCGCGAGGCCTTCCTCGGATCCCTCGGCCTCGATCCGGACGCGCCCCTCCTGGCCCTCCTTCCGGGCTCGAGGCGACAGGAGCTGGATCGACACCTCGAGCCCTTCCTGGAGACCGCCGGGAAGCTCCGGGGTGGGATGGCCGATCTCCAGGTGGCCGTGGCCCGGGCCGGCTCGGTCTCGGAAGAGCCCTACGCCGGCGTCGACGTCCCCGTGACCCCCAAAAGCCGGGCCCTGCTCCGGCACGCCCGGGCGGCCCTGGTCAAGTCGGGGACGTCGACCCTGGAGGCCGCCCTGGAGCGCACCCCGTTCGTCACGGCCTACCGAACGAGCCCGGTGACCCACTTCGTGGCCCGCCGACTCGTGAGCCTGGACCGGATCGCCCTGGCGAACCTGGTGGCGGGCGAGGACGTGACCCCGGAAGCCATCCAGGACGAAGTCGAGCCCGACCACCTGGCCGAGCTCCTGCTTCCCCTCCTGGACCCCGAATCTCCGAGGCGAGAGGAGATGATCCGGCGCCTGGAGAAGGTGGGGAACGCCCTGGGAGAGCCGGGCGCGGCGGAGCGCGTGGCCGATCTGGCCCTCGAGCTACTCGGCGGCGACCGAGCGGAGCGACAGGACTTCGGATCCGCGGAATCGGAGCCCAAGGGGTCGGGCTCCACGGCGTCCGAGGCGAGCTTCAGGGCCTCGGAACCCGGGCCGAACCGCTCGGGATCCCGGGAATCCCCAGGCGGGCGCTCGCCGGAGACGGCCCCGTGAGCGGATGGAAGGAGGAGCTCCGCTACAAGGCCGTCGGCGGCCTGGGGGGACGTTTCCTGACCGGACTCTTCGCCACCACCCGCATGTCCCGGAGCGGCCTCGACGCGGTCTCCGCGGTCCACGCCGAGGGACGCCGGGTCGTCTACGCCTTCTGGCACGATCAGATGCTTCCGCTGGTTCGGTTCCACCGGAACGAGGGGGCCGTGGTCCTGGTGAGCGAGCACGGGGACGGAGAGTACATCGCCCGGGTCCTGGACGCCCAGGGGTTCCGGACCGCCCGGGGGTCCAGCACGCGCGGGGGAGCCCGAGGCCTCCGTTCACTGGTCCGGGCCGCCCGGGAGGGCCGGGGCCGGGATCTGGCCGTGACCCCGGACGGCCCGCGCGGGCCACGTCACCGCTTCAAGGAGGGAGTCCTGGTGGCGAGCCAGCTCACGGGGTACCCCGTCGTGCCGATCGGAGTGGCGGCTCACCCGGCATGGCGGCTGGACTCCTGGGATCGCTTCATGGTCCCCAAGCCTTTTTCCCGCATCCATGCCGTGTACGGCGAGCCCGTTCCCGTCCCCAGGGACGCGGACGAGTCGGAGCGGAAGATGCTGTCATCCCGATTGGAGGAGGCCCTCGAGCGGCTGACCCGGAGGGCCACCGACCGGGTCACGAACACCGGAGCCGAAGAGTCGGAGGAGTCCCGTGCGGCGACTCCTTGAAGAAGGGCTTCGTCGGCTGTGGCTCGGTGAGACGGGACCCGGAGGCACCGTCGTGTCGGCCGCCCTCCTCCCCCTGGAGCTCGCCTACACCGCCGGTATCTCCGTTCGCAACCGACTCTACGATCTCGGAATCCTCTCCTCGACCCTCGTCGAGCTCCCCGTGGTCTCCATCGGGAACGTCGTGGTGGGAGGAGCCGGGAAGACCCCGGTCTCGGGATGGATCGCCCGGATGCTCGCCGATCAGGGCCGCTCCCCCGCCATCCTCACCCGTGGGTACGGGGACGACGAGGTGGCCCTGCACCGGCGATGGAATCCCGACATTCCCGTGTTGGTCGACCCGGACCGTGTTCGGGGTGCCATGGCGGCTCGGGAGCGGGGAGCCCGGCTGGTGATCCTGGACGACGGCTTCCAGCACCGCCGCCTCCGGCGAAGCCTGGACATCGTCCTCCATCCCGCGGAGGACCCGGGACGAAGCCACCTCCTCCCCCGGGGACCCCACCGGGAGCCCCTGAAGGGTCTGGCCCGGGCCGACCACCTGATCATCACCCGACGAATCGCCTCCCCGGCGGACGCGATCGAAGTGGAGGAGAGGCTCTCCGACTCCTTTCCCCATCTGCCCGTCGCCCGGATCCATCTGAAGGCAGCGGGGTGGACGGACCTGGAGGGGGTGGACACCGACCCGCCGACGGGTCCCCTCCTGGCCGTGACGGCGATCGCCCGACCCCGCTCCTTCGCCCGACTTGCGGAGCGGGCGGCCGACGCGCCCGTTGAGCTCATGAGCTTTCCCGATCACCACACCTTCTCCAGAAAGGAGGAAGAGGAGATCCGGACACGGGCCCTCGGCCGAACCGTGGTGACCACCGAGAAGGATGCGGCCCGCCTGGCGGGCTCGGCCCACCCCTTCGGGGAGTCGGCAAGGGTCCTCCGCCTCGCGGTGGTGCCCGAGACCGGCATGGAGGAGCTGGAACGGGCCCTCGACGCCGCCACGGCTGGAGCGACCGCCTCCGGTGGTCCGACCGTCGAATCCGCGGACCCCTCCATCGAGGCCGATCCGGATTCGTCCCGAGCCGACCCCGCCTCCGCCGGCCGGTCGGCACCTCCGGCCCCACCCGGGGAACTCCGGCGAGGGCTCGACGCTTCCTCTGGCGGAGACGCCTCGTGAAGGTCACCATTCTGGCCGTGGGCAAGGTGAAGGGCCCTCTGACGCCCGCCATCGACGAGTTCACGCGGCGGGCCGAGCGCTACTGGAGGATGGCCGTGGTGGAAGTCAACGAGGGGACCGGAGGCCGACCGGAGGAGGTCATGAGAGCGGAGGGAAGCGAGATCCTGGAACGACTCGACGGGAACGCCTCCGTCTGGTCCCTCACCCGGAAGGGGACGGGAATCACGTCCCGGGGCCTGGCTTCCCGCCTGGAGTCCCTGGCGGTGGGCGGACACCCGGGCATCACATTCGTCCTAGGGGGGGCTTTCGGCCTCTCATCCGAAGTCCTTGCCCGTTGCGATCGAAAGCTCACCCTGTCACCCATGACCCTTCCCCATGACCTGGCCCGCCTGATCCTTCTGGAGCAGCTCTACAG
>JBKHJU010000364.1:0-3106 GCA_046537985.1 Longimicrobiales bacterium | reverse complement strand
CTGTGGACCTCCTGGTTGGCCTTGTCGGGCTCCACGTCGATGTCGATGCCGTTGCCCAGGAGCCAGCCCGCCCGCTCGTATTCGGGCTCGTAACCCTCGGGGTAGAACCTGAAGCCGAACTCCAGGTAGGCGGTCGTCTCCCGCCCGTTGGAGTGGAGGTGGGCCGCACCCAGGTGGAGGGCCGAGTTGGCCGAGAGCTTCGGCGCGTACTTCTCGGGGAAGAAGTCCGGGTTCCGTCCCACCTCGTGGATGGGCCAGCGACTCGACTCTTCCACCAGCTCGTCTCCGTCCTCGTCCAGGGTGCCGCTGGTATAGGTCATGTGGTGGAAGACGTAGCGGCCGCCCACGGTGCTGGTCCCGGCGTCGGCGGGAATGTCGTTGACCTCCCGCACCTCGACGGCCTGAACGTAGCGATCCTCGTCGAGCCCCGTGGGGACGAGGCCCAGGTCACCCCACCAGTCGGGCGCGACGGCCGGGCGCGTGACCTCGGGGGAGCGAAGCACCAGGTCCGGCTCGCCGATCGTCCACGCCCCTTCCTCCGCGAACTCCACGGGGGGCGGCAGGTCGTCCGGGTCTCCCTCCGGTGCGCCATTGTCGACCCAGGCCTGGATCTTCGCCAGCTCCTCGTCGCTCAGCGAGGGGTCGTTCTTGAACTCGGTGATGCCGATGTGCTTCTCGACGAAGAAGGGAGGCATGGCCCCCATCCGGTCCCGAATGGCGGTGCGGTACCGGATCATCTGGGCCCAGGGCTCCACCTCGTCGTAGCTGGTGAGGGGCATGGGTGCCCCGCCTGCCTCTCGATGGCAGTCCACGCAGCTCCGTTGGAGAATCGGAGCGATGTCCTTCGAATAGGTGACCTTCGCGGGGTCGATGCCGAGGTCGGCGGCATCGTAGAGGTGGAGCTCGTGGTTGGCGATGGACCCGTCGTGGGTGTCATCGTGATTCTGGGCCTGCACCACGACGGGTGCCGATTGGACCAGGAGCAACCCCACGAGGGAATGGGCGAGCAGTCGGACGATCATCTCATCCTCCGTAGGAGAACGTCGGTGGAATGTGATAAGTTGGGGTGCATCGGCGCTCCATGCAATCTGCTGTAGCGCCGGGAGTGGCCGGGGGAGGGATCGACTGGAGGAAGGGTGCATCACGGACCTGGATCACGGATGAGGGAGCCGAGAATGGGAAAGCCATATGCGGGACTCACGGATCACCTGCGCGCCTTCGTCGAGGACCAGCCCCTCTTCTTCGTGGCCACGGCGCCCCTGGCCGCCGACGGGCACGTCAACGTCTCGCCCAAGGGTCTGGACTCGTTTCGGGTGCTTTCGCCGGAGCGGGTGGCCTACCTGGACCTGACGGGGAGCGGGAACGAGACGTCGGCCCACGTGGCCGAGAACGGACGCATCACCTTCCTCTTCTGTTCCTTCTCGGGGTCGCCGAAGATCCTCCGACTCTACGGATCGGGCCGCACGGTCCTTCCAGGGGATCCGGAGTGGGAGGACTTCCGCTCGCGCTTTCCGGACCTCCCGGGCGCTCGCCAGATCTTCGTGGTCGAGCTCGAGCGGGTGCAGACCTCCTGCGGCTTCGGCGTCCCCCTGATGGAGCGGGTGGAGGATCGGGACCAGCTCATCCGCTGGGCCGAGTCCAAGGGAGACGAGGGGCTGGAAGGATACCGCCGGCAGAAGAACGCGCGAAGCATCGACGGGCTGCCGACACCCCTGGGTGGAGAGCGGTAGCCGGAAAGAGGCCGGGGGAGGGCTACGTCGAGGGCGCGACCGAGGGTCGGGGAGCGCCACCCGAGGGACGAAAGGGGCCCGCCCGCGAAGGGGCGGGGCATCGAAAACGTGAAAGTTGGACGGCCCCGGCGTAGTATCAAGGGGACACAGCCCACTGTACCTTCCAGGGGAGGCTCCCCATGCGTGCTGCCCTCGTCACCCTCGTCCTCACGCTCCTCGCGGCTGCCGTCGCCATCCCGCCTCCGGCCACCGCCCAGGATCAGGGGGAACGCTACGATTACTGGCAGTTCCAGCGGGAGATGATCCGGCGGGGACAGCAGGCGGTCTTCATGTGCAACGGCCTCTTCACCTCGAACCGGACGCTGGAGCAGGTCTTCGACCAGGAGCTGGCCTACCTGAGGGACCCCATCGGGACGGCGGAGGAAGGAGCCTATCACGTGGACGACCGCCAGAAGGCGGTGGCCGTCGGCGTCGGTCTGCCGGGCGACGTCCCCGTCATGCGGGCGGCCTTCCGGGAGGGGATCGGGTGCGTGATCCTCGCGCCCGACCAGGGGTTCGCCGACATCGAGCTCCTTCCGGAGATCGACCTCGACCCTCCTCCGGGTGATCCGACGGAGACCCGGTGGCCGAACGGAGACGTGGTGGAGGAAGGGCCGATCCCCGCCGGGGTCGACGCGGCGGCCCTCCAGGAGGCGTCGGACTGGGCCTTCGACCGGGACTCTGAGCACCAGGTGACGGCGAGCCTCCTGGTGGTGAGGGACGGGCGCATCGTCCACGAGCGCTACGCCCCGGGATTCGACGCCGCGACCCGGACCCGGACCTGGTCCACGGCCAAGAGCATCGCCGTCACCCTCATCGGGATGCTGGTGGACCAGGGGCGCCTCTCCCTGGACGAGCCCCTGGGAATCGAGTGGGGACCGGAGGCTCTCGGGGGCGGAGGCCCGGCCGACGCCGACCCCAGGGACGCCGTCACCCTCCGCCACGTGCTCAACATGTCCAGCGGGCTCCAGCCCGTGGACGACGACGGGATGGAGTACGCCACCGGATCGGGGATGGCCTACTGGGCGGGGGCCAGCTCGGTGCGGGGAGCCCGCGCCCGGGGATTGGTCCGGGTACCCGGGACCTACTGGAACTACGAGAACTACGACACGCTCCTCGGCGTCTACGCCATGAAGCTGGCCCTGGGCGACGAGGAGACCTACCTGGAATTTCCCCGCCGGGCTCTCCTGGACCGGATCGGGATGCGGAACACCCTCCTGGGCACGGACCGCTTCGGAGACTTCATCCTCAGCAGCCAGGTCTACACCAACGCCCGGGATCTGGCGCGCTTCGGCCTCCTCTATCTGAACGAGGGCGTATGGGAAGGGGAGCGGCTC
>JBKHJU010000363.1:0-3111 GCA_046537985.1 Longimicrobiales bacterium | reverse complement strand
CCTCGGCCCTTCCGTGCCGGTCCCCCACGAACATGAGGGACGGCGCGATGGTCATGGGACCGGGGGCGAAGTTGAGCTGCCACGATACCCCGAACCGGTCGTTCACCCAGCCGTACTTCTCGCTGAAGGGGTACTCCTGGAGCGGCATGAGGATTTCTCCGTCCTCCGACAGGGTTTCGAAGAGGCGATCGACGACCCGGTCCGTGTCGCTGCTGACGAAGAAGGATATGGCGGGGGTGAGCCGGAAGGCGGGTCCGCCGTTCAGGGCGACGAACGGCTGACCGTTCAGCTCGTAGGAGACCGCCATCACCGAGCCCTCGGGCTGTCCCGAGACCTCCGCGGACGCGGGATCGTATCGGGTGATCCGACCGATCCTCGATTCGGGGAAGGTGTCGACATGGAATCGAGCGGCGTCTTCGGCGGTGCCGTCGAGCCAGAGGTGCGGCGTGATGGGGTCCATGAGCGCTCCTCGCCCCGTGAGGGGCTACCTCTCGGTGAGGGGATTGCCGAACTTCGTCCATCATTCCTCCCCCTCGGCTTCTTGGCATCAATCTGCGTCCGCCGCATCCAGAGGTCTGTTGAAGAAGTACAGTGGGTCCCGCGCCGGGGTCTTGCGGTGCGAGATGAGAGTCCTCAGCTCGAGGAGCTCTTCTCCGCTACCGGGGGAAGGTAGACTTCGAAGGTGGTGCCGTGGCTCGAATCAGCCTGGTGGCTTTCGGTGTCGGTACCGCGGGTGTGAGCCGGCGCCCCTCTCGTCCCGACACCCGTCCCGACCGTCCTCCTTCCGCCGTCCTTCACGCTCCGGGCGTGGATGTACCCGCCCGACTGCTTCACGATTCCGTAGACGGTGCTGAGCCCCAGCCCCGTGCCCTTGCCGACCTCCTTCGTCGTGAAGAACGGCTCGAAGATCCGCTCCTGGACCTCCGGCGAGATTCCCGTGCCCGTGTCCGTCACGGTCAGGAGGACGTATCTCCCGGGATTCATGGGGAAGGGGAGGGTGGCGACGTCGGCTTCTTCCATGACGACCCTCCGGGTGGCGATCTCGATCCGTCCGCCCTCCGGCATGGCGTCCTTGGCGTTCACCACGAGGTTGACGATCACCTGCTCGAGCTGGGAGGGGTCCGCCTCCACCGGGTCGACGTCCTCGGAGAGCTCCGTCTCCAGGGTCACGTTTTCCCCGATGAGCCGGACCAGCATGGATTGGAGCTCCCGGACGAGTGCGTTGAGCTCCAGGGCAACGGGACGGATGAGCTGCTGCCGGCTGAATGCCAGGAGCTGGCGGGTGAGGGAGGCGGCGTGGTCGGCGCTCTTCCGGATCTGCTCGACGTCCGCCCTCTGTGGCAGATTCTTGTCGAGCTCCGTCAGCAGGATGTCCGCGTGACCCTGGATCACGGTGAGGACGTTGTTGAAGTCGTGGGCGATGCCGCCGGCAAGGCGGCCCACCGCTTCCATCTTCTGGGCCTGTCGCAGCCGCTCCTGGAGCGTCCGCTCCTCGGTGATGTCGATCATCACGCCCTGGAGGCGGTCGGCCCGTCCCGACTCGTCGGTCACCACGTGGATGACGTCCCGGAGCCAGACCACCTTGCCGTCCCGGGCGATGGAACGGTACTCGAGGGTGCTGTCCCGTGCCTCCTCCGTTCCCCTCCGACACGCGCTCACCACCCAATCACGATCCTCGGGATGGATGGTATCCGCCCAGAGGTCCACGTCCTGGTACCACGCCTCCACCGGGTAGCCCAGGATCTCCTCGACGCCCTGGCTGATGTAGCTGAACTCCCACGTCTGCGCGTCACACTCCCAGACGATGGCCCGAACACCGGAGAGGAGCCGTCGGAGCCGAGCCTCCCTTTCTTCGAGGGCCTGCTCCGCCTCTCGCTGGGCCGTCACGTCCCTGGAGTTGACGATGAGGATCCAGCGTCCCTCGCTGTCGGTGGCCGCCTGGGCCAGGACGTCACACGTTCGCCAGGTTCCATTCCTGTGGCGAAGTCGGAAGGTGAGCCGACCGCTGAAGTCGGGATCTCCCAGCGCCTCTCCGAGCTTCTCGGCCACCAGGGGACGATCTTCGGGATGCACGAACTCGGGGGCGGGGCGCCCTTCGACCTCCTCGGGCTCGTAGCCCAGGACCCTCTTCACCGAGGGGCTGGTGTAGCGGACCAGACCGTCGTGGTCGAACACCTGGATGATGTCGGAGACGTTCTCGATGAGCCTCCGATAGTGCTCCTCGCCGCCGCCGAAGGCTCTCCCGGGCGTGTTGTCGACCGCCACTTCGGATTCGTCACTGCCTTCGGACACGGGGTGTCACCTGTCGAAGGGGTTGGGAGCGAATGGCGAACGGCGCAAGCGATGTCGGGATCCGATCCGGACCCCAACGGCGCGGCCGCCACAAAGCTGAAGGAGTCTGTGACGGGACACAACCAGGTGAGCACGGGACGGGGCCTCGCACCCGATGGGGCTGGTGCCTACCCGATGGATGATGCGCCGTGGCGGGGACCGGTGGGCATGAAGCGTGGGCACCGTTGACATTACATGTGATAACAATTAGTGTGATCACATGGACATGCTGAAGCGCGAGATCAAGCAGGAGGCACCGTTTGCGAGCCTCGAGCAGGAGGCGTTCTTGAATCTGGTCCGTACCGCCTCTCAGCTCGAGCACCGCCTGGCCGAGGGGCTCAAGTCCCACGACCTGACCCTCACCCAGTACAACGTCCTTCGCATCCTGCGTGGGGCCGGGAAGGAGGGGCTGTGCCGGAACGAAGTCCAGGAACGGATGGTGACCCCCGTACCGGACGTGACGCGGCTGCTGGATCGCCTGGAGGATGCCGGTCGTGCGGTGCGGGAGCGGAGCGAAGACGATCGACGCTTCGTCATGGCGCGCATCACCCGGGCAGGCCTCGACCTCCTCGAGCAGCTCGACGGTCCGTTGGACGATCTGCTGAACGAGAGGCTCGGCCATCTGTCCGGGGCCGAGCTGCGGAGCCTCATCGAGCTGCTGGAGAAGGCACGGGATCGATGTTGAGCCCGGCTCACCGAAAACACACGTGTTTCAACACACATGTCATCACATCCACTCGATCGACCTCACTCATCCGAATCACGCACTCGATTCAAGGG
>JBKHJU010000362.1:0-3118 GCA_046537985.1 Longimicrobiales bacterium | reverse complement strand
GGAGGTGCTCGGCGTCGAGGCGCCCCGACTCGACGCCCTTCTGCTCCAGGTACTCGGCGCTCCACAGGATCATCCGGAGGATGGTCCAGACGTCGTCGTCGGGGGGAGTCGCACCCCGAGCCAGGGCGTCGGGGGCTTCGGCGGCGGCGCTCATCGGCGGGGGCTTCTGCTCAGCAACGGGCGCTCCTCATGCCTCCTGTACCTCCATGCGCTCCTCCTGATCGGCCAGGCGGAGCGCCGAGATCAGCTCGTCCAGGTCACCGTCGAGGATGTCGGGAAGGCTGTACAGCGTGAGGCCGATGCGGTGATCGGTGACCCGGCTCTGGGGGAAGTTGTACGTGCGGATCTTCGCCGAGCGGTCGCCGGTGCCCACCTGGGTCTTGCGCTCCCGGGCCCGCTCGGCCTCGGCCTCGGCGATCTTGTGATCGAGAAGACGGCTCCGGAGCACCTTCAGCGCCTTCGCCTTGTTCTTGTGCTGGGACTTCTCGTCCTGGCACGACACGACGAGACCCGTGGGCACATGGGTGATCCGCACCGCCGAGTCGGTGGTGTTCACCGACTGCCCTCCGGGACCCGAAGAGCGGAAGACGTCGATACGAAGCTCCGAGGGATCGATCTGGACGTCCACGTCCTCGGCTTCGGGAAGGACGGCCACCGTCGCCGCGGAGGTGTGGATGCGGCCCTGGCTCTCGGTCTCGGGCACCCGCTGGACGCGATGGACGCCCGACTCGTAGCGAAGCAATCCGTAGGCCCCCCGACCCCGCACCGTGAAGATCGCCTCCTTGATGGAGCCGGGGATCCCCTCCGAGAGGCTCATGAGCTCCACCGTCCACCCGCGACGCTCGGCGAATCGACGGTACATGCGGACGAGGTCCGCCGCGAAGAGGCCGGCCTCGTCGCCCCCGGTGCCGGCCCGGATCTCCACCACGGCCGGGCGATCGTCCAGGGGATCCCCGGGGACGAGGAGGGAGCGGACTTCCTTCTTCAGGGTGGCGACACTCTCCTCGAGGCGCTCCACCTCTTCCCGGGCCATCTCCCGCATCTCGGGGTCGGCTTCGTCCCGGGCGAGCTCCCGGGCCCCTTCCAGCTCCCGAGCCAGCTCCCGGAGCTCGCCACCCCGCTCCACAACGGGCTCGAGCTCGGCCCGCTCCCGACCCAGCGTCCGGAGGCGCTCCGGGTCCTGGACCACCTCCGGGTCGGCAAGCTCCCGGTCCACCTCGCGGAAGCGGGACTCCACCTCCACCAGGCGCTGCTCGAGTCTCTCGTCGAGGCCGGCGATGGACATGGTCTACGATTCTCCCATGAAGAAAACGGCCGGGTCATCCCCGGCCGTTCGTCCGACTTCCTCGCTCATCCTCCGGGGGCCGCGAGCGCGGCGGGCCTGTCGGGAGCGCGTCCGGCTCGTGGGGCCGAGGCGCTCCGGAGCGTGGGCTACTCCTGCTCCGGTTCGGCCGCCTCGTCGCCGGCTTCTTCGTCGGCGAAGCCTCCCTCCTCGACGACGGCGGCAGCCGGGACGGCCCGGGGCTTCTTCGTGGCCTCGCCCTCGACGGCTTCGGCCGGGGCCTCTCCGCCCTCTTCGGTCTCCGACGCTGCGGCGGGCTCCTCGGCCCCGGATTCCTCTTCTTCGGCACCGGAGCTCACGTCCCGGTACTTCCGGTTGAAGCGCTCCACGCGGCCGGCCGTGTCCACGAGCTTCTGGCGTCCCGTGTAGAACGGGTGGCAGACGGCGCAGATCTCCACGTGGATCTCCTCCTGCGTGGAGCGGGTCTGGATGGTATTCCCGCACGAGCAGACGATGGTGGTCGGCTTGTATTCGGGATGAATTCCCTTCTTCATCTTCTTGCTCCCGATCCTCGAAACGTAAGACGGGCTCCGGGGCGCTCTGCGCGCCCCGGCCCGGTTGACTCTCCCTCGACGGGGTTCGGGCGGCTTCTGGTGTCCGCGCGCGGAAGTGCGAGCACGTTCGAGCACCGCCGAAGACCCGCGAGGCAAAGCCGCGGCACAGCCTGAAAAATATAGAGGGGCCTCCTCGCCGGTTCAACCAGGGAGGAGGCCCCTCTCATCCTCCGGCGGGCCCGATCGCCCGGAACCGGAGGATGGACCCGTCGATTCGGGCGTTCCTCACATGGGCCAGTTCGTCAGGATGCGCTCGATGTCCTCCTTGTGGGTCGTCTCATCGGACACCAGATCCTCGAGACGGACCTTGAGGCCGGTCTCCCCGAGCTCTTCGGCCTGCTGGATCCGCTCCTCGTATCGGGCGATCGTTCCCACCTCGGCTTCGAGGGCGATCTCGAACATCTCCCGGTTGTCCTGGCTGATCCTGACCGGAAGGGGCTCCGTCACCGGATCGCCGCCCAGGGCCACGATCTTGTCGGCCAGGTACGCCGCGTGGGAAAGCTCGTCGGGGACCTCTCCCTCGAAGAACTCCCGAAACTCCTGGCGGTACGGTCCGCTCACGAGGCTGGCGAAGAGGCGATAGGTGATGATGGCCTGGAATTCGGCTGCCAGGTCCGTGTTGAGTCCGTCCAAGAGCTCTTGCATCGTGGTCGCCATGGAATGGCCTTCCTTTCCGTTTCGGTCCGATTCGATTCGACATTCGAGTGGATCGCCGTACCTCCGCCGGCCAGGCGACAGACGCCTCCGGCACGTCCGACGGGACTCTGGAATAGTCCGGAAATCCACCTTCGTTCCACAGCTTAATGATAATCCTTATTGATAGGAGCTCAACCGCCTCTTCCCTCGGGCCCGCTCTCGACTCTCCTCCGCTTTTCCCCTTTCCGCCGAGCATCCCGCCGGCCTAGCCGCTGGAATCCCGCCGTGGGGATCTCCAGGCGCTCCCGAAGAGGAGAAGGAGGAGCGCGACCCCCAGGGAGCCGACTCCGATCCAGTCGCCGGTGCGGGCGTAGAGGGTGAGAACGTCGCTTCCGGTGACCGTCCCCACGGTCACGCTCGCCTCGCCCGCGGAGGCCCGCCCGTGAACGCGCCCCAGGGGATCCACGAAGAAGGTGAACCCGCCGTTGGCGGAGCGCGCCACCCCCGTCCGATTCTCCACGGCCCGCATGACCACGTGGGCGGCGTGCTGCTCGGCTCCGGCCCGGGTCGGCAGCCAGGTACCGTC
>JBKHJU010000361.1:0-3119 GCA_046537985.1 Longimicrobiales bacterium | reverse complement strand
GCTCTGGGCCGAGTCCCTGGGGAAGAAGGTGGAGGACGAAGGCGGCGTCCGGCACGTGGGACCCACCCCCTTGGCCGCCGTGGGAGCCACGGACCAGCACTCCCTCCTCCAGCTCTTCATGGAGGGACCGGCCGATCGGGTCGTGTGCTTTCTCGAGGCTCGAGAGGAGGAGGACCTGATGATTCCCGAGCTCCATCCCGGCGTCGACGCCCTGGGATACCTCGGCGGCCATACCCTGGGAGAGCTACTCTCCACCGAGAAGGCAGCGACGGCCGAGGCCCTTCGGCGTCGGGGACGGATGAACCTGACGCTGGAGCTGGATCGGGTCGGGCCCCGGAGCATGGGGGAGCTCTTCCTCCTTCTGGAGATGGCCACCGTCATCGCGGGAGGTCTCTACCGGGTCGATCCCCTGGACCAGCCCGGGGTCGAGCTGGGAAAGCAGCTCACGTACGGCCTGCTCGGACGGGACGGATACGACGCCCCCGACCTCGGGACCGGTGAGGCGCGGTGGCGGGTATGATGCAGCTCCCGGCCGCTTGTAGCCGGTCTCGGGCGTGGGTAGTTTTTTCGGGTTGTCGGGCGCCCGGTGCCCGCGAGACAGAATGCCTCCGAATCGAAGAAGGAGTTTGTGATGCGCAACCACGATGACGTTCCCACCGTGATCATCGAGAAGGAGAGCGGCGGAGGCGCCGGAGCCTTCCTCCTGGGTGCCCTCGTCGGTGCCGGGCTGGCGCTCCTCTTCGCTCCCCGGAGCGGAGAAGAGACCCGGCAGGAGCTGGAAGAGCGAGCCAGGAACCTCAAGACCTCCGCGGAGGAGAGGGTGCGGGAGGCCCAGCGGCAGCTCGAGGAGCGGCTGGAAGAAGCACGGGCCGGGGTCCAGTCGCGGGTGGACAACGTGCGCCATGCCGTGGACGAGGGGCGGCAGGCCGCCGGCCAAGCCCGTCACGAGCTGGAGGACAAGCTGGAGCGATCCAAGGCCGCCTACAGGGCCGGAGTCGAGGCCGCCCGTGCCGCCGCCAGGGAGCCGGGCGGTGAGGGAGCCGAGGACGACGAGTAGGCTCCTGACCGTCGCTCCCGGCACGCGATCCTGCGTCCTCGGGTCCGGGAACCTGTTCTCCACCAATCCCGGTCCTGTCGGACCTCCGACCTCGACTTCGCTCCCGTGACCGAGAGGTCCGTGGCCGGGAGATCCACCGAGGATCCGTCGAGCGACGGGAGCGGGAGAGAGGAAATCCTCGAGGATGGCTCCCCCGAAGCCGGCGGCTCGCATCCACGCGGGCCCACCGGACCCGGAGGGGGCCCGGTTCCAGAGATGCCGAGCCTCCCGGCCCGACATCGAGTGAAGGACTTCCTCTGGCGAGTCGCGTCCCGGGCCGGGGAGGACAACATCCTCTTCATGGCCGGGGGGATCGCCTTCAACCTCCTGATCGCCGTCGTGCCCCTGGTCCTCCTGGTGGTGGGCCTGGCGGGGTACGCACTCGAGACTCTCCCGGGGGACCCGATAGACGTGGTCCTTCCCTACGTCCTGGAAATCCTCCCGGCGGTGGGCGGGGAGGTGGACCTGATCCAAACGGTGACCGACACGGAGGACTCCGTGGTCGCGGGGAGGGCGGGGTTGAGCCTCATCGGTGCCGTGGTTTTCGTCTGGATCTCCGCCCGACTGGTCTGGACGCTCCGGATCGTCCTTCGAGAGGTGTTCGACGTGGCCCAGGACCGGGGACTCCTCCGGGGATTCCTCTTCGACGTCCAGATCGTCGTGATCGGGACCGTCCTGATCCTGGTCAACTTCGGGGTCACGCTGGTTCTGACGACGGTGGGGAACTACGGCGTGAGCGTCCTCGGGATCGAGCAGTGGGACCTGACCTGGGCCCGCCGAACGCTCGGCGTTCTCGTCTCGTTCGCCTCGATCTGGGTCCTCTTTCTTCTCATCTATCGCTACCTGCTGGTCCGACGCATCCCCTGGCGGACCGCCCTCGTGGCCGCCACGTTCACGGGGGTCCTCCACGAGGCCATGAAGGCCGGCTTCAGCGTGTACGCGACCCGGCTCGCCGACTTCACGTCGACCTTCGGTAATCTGGCCACTCTGGCCGTCCTCTTCATCTGGATCTATTACGAATCCCTAGTGTTCATACTCGGAGGAGTCGTCGCGCAGGTCTACACGATGAATCGAGTGCGCCGCGTCCGCCTGCGGGAGCGGTTCGAGCCGGCGGAGGCGGAGGCATGAGCGGGACCGACGGGCGGAAGGTGGTGGCCCGGAATCGGAAGGCCCGCCACGAGTTCGAGGTCTTCGACACCTTCGAGGCCGGGCTCGTCCTGAAGGGACCGGAGGTGAAGTCGCTCCGAGAGGGGAACGTCTCCTTCCAGGACGCCTTCGCAATGGCGGAGAATGGCGAGCTCTGGCTCTACAACCTCCACATCAGCCCGTACGAGCCCGCCAATCGTGAAAACGTGGATCCGACCCGCACTCGCAAGCTCCTGCTCCGGAAGCACGAGATCGCCGAGCTGGCCGAACAGGTGCAGCAGAAGGGCCTTACCCTCATCCCCCTGGACCTCTACTTTCGGGGGGGCTACGCCAAGGTCACGCTGGCGGTGGCAAAGGGCAGAAAGCTCCACGACAAGCGGGAGAAGCTGAAGCGGAAGACGATGGAGCGGGAGGCCGAGAAGGCCATGGACCGGTACTCATGAGGATCCTACCTCGGAGCCGTCCCGGAGCCGGGGTCTCCGACGCCGAGCTCGGGCCTCTCGCCCTCCTCTTCCTCTTCCTGGCGATCTTCGGAGCACCCGGGCACGCTTCCGGCCAGAGCCTCGGCAGCCTTCGTCTCGCGGGTCCCTCGGGCGAGGGGATCTCCGTTCCCGTCGCCGACCACCGGGGCTATGCGGCGGTTCCCGGCACCGCCCTCGAATCCCTGGGGTGGGAGATCGATGTCGGAGGCTCCACCGTGGTGGCGCGCCTCGGCGAGGACGCCCTGGTGGAGCTCCGGCCCGGAAGCCCGTTCTTCTCCTGGGACGGAGAGCTCTTCCAGCTCGTGGAACCCCCCTACTTCTTCGGCGAGCGCCTCTACCTCCCCCTCCAGCTCGTCACCGGGTTCCTCCCCCGCCAGCTCGACGACGACTATGCC
>JBKHJU010000360.1:0-3119 GCA_046537985.1 Longimicrobiales bacterium | reverse complement strand
GGATGATCCTACCTTCATGCTAAAGCGGTTCCCGGCCCGGGGCCATGGGAGAGGCTCTTCTGCTTGCCGGCAGACCGAACGATCGTTAAAGGTCAAAGCGTCTGTCAGGCACCGACTCTCCGAAGGACCTGACACCCGTCCGACCCTGCAATAGGAACCGCGGCTTTCCACACATGCGGCACCGAAGCGTCCTTCTACTTTCCGCTCTGGCGGGCCTTCTGCTGGGACCGCTGCATCCGCTCCCGTTGACGGCCCAGCAAGCAACCGCCGGAGAGCTCTCCGGTACGGTCGTCGACTCCGAGACGGGCGACCCCGTCCCTCGGGCGTCGGTGACTCTCGGCGACACGGCCCGTCATGAGGACATAACGGACGACGACGGACACTTCGTTCTCTCCCCGGTCTCCTCCGGGCTGCACGTCGTCACGGTCCAGCACCTGGCGTACGGGGAGCACCAGCAGGTGCTTCGAGTGGCGGGAGACGGCGTGGGCGCCGTGGAGATCCGCGTCTCGCCGGCGGCGATCTCCCTCGAGCCCCTGGTGGTCGATGCGAGCGCCGCTCGCGGCCTCCAGGGCCGGGCGTCGCCCTCGTCCAGGAACGTCATCCCCCGGGAGCAGATCGCCGAGGCGGCCTCCAACGGGCTCGACCTCGGCGATCTCCTCGACCGACGGGTGAGCGGCATCTACGTGCAGCGGAACCCGGCCGTGGGCGGCCCCCCCTGCATCGAGTTCCGCGGGGCGCGTCGAGGGGACAGCCGGTGCCGGCCCCCCCAGGTGATGATCGACGGGACCACGTCCCCGGATCCTCTGAGCATCCTGGGATACCATTCCCTCGACGGCCTGGAGCAGATTCAGGTGATTCCTCCGGCCGAAGCCGGTGTGCGATTCGGACCCAATGCGGGCTGGGGCGTGATCCTCCTCCGGACCCGGCAGCCCGCCTCCCCGACCCGGCCCCTCATCCCCCTCGTGGAGCGGAGCCCCAGGGAGTCCCTCCTGGTGGACTGGAGCGTCGAGCCGGATCCCTACCCCTGGGCCCGCGTCTACTCGTCGGCCTTCCTCGGGAACGCGGTGGGACTGGCCGCCGGCGGCGCCGTCCTGAGCAACTGCATGGACCTGGGAACCCTGAGATTCTACCGGGGGGACGATTACTGCGGCGCGCCCGCCCTCCTGGCATCCGGCCTGGCCCTGACCCTCCTCCCGGCCCTGGGCGGAGGGGTGGGCGCCCGGCTGGCCGGAGCGACGCCCCGCTCGAAGGGAAGGCTCGGCCGCTCCATCCTCTACTCGATCCCCGTCTTCGTCCCGGGATTCGCCATCGCCGGTCTGGGTGCGGGAGACAGCGGAACCGGGGGAGTGGAGATCGCGGGAATGGCCCTGATGATCCTCGGGGCGCCGGCCCTGAATACCTTCAGCGACTACCTCTTTCGATCGCTACGGTAGCCCCTCACCACTTTCCCGCGTAATCGGGGGAGTGCGCCGACAGGACGGCCACCAGGTATTCCCGGTGCAGCCGGTTCATCTGGCGGATGTGGATGAAGTCGTGGGCGAGCCAGGAGGTCAGGAGATCTCCGGCGGTGACGGGCCCCAGCTTCGGGTGGTCGTAGGCGGCGTCCCAGTCCGGCTCGACGGGCGCTCCGGACTTTCCCGGCCCTTCGGATCCGACGAGCTCCTGGAGCCCCCGGATCGACTCCCTCCGCTCCGAGAGCAGGTCTTCGAGAACCCGCCCCAGCTCCCGTTCGTTGTATCGTCGCTCCACGGACCACCCTTCGGGATCGATGGGAGGCCAGGGCGTGCCGGGATGATGGAGGGTGAGGTCCAGCCGCCTGCGGAAGTCGTCCCGCTCCTCGTCGGCCAGATGGCTCGCCACTTCGAGGAGGGACCACTTTCCCGGCTCGGGTTTCCAGCGCGCCTGTTCGTCCGTGACGTCGACGAGGAGCGCCCGAAAGACGTCGGCGTTCGCTTTCAGGCGGGCGACGATGCCCGCTCTACCCGCTCGGTCCATTCCGCTCGCTCGGTCGCTCCCCCGTCCTCCGCCGTGTCCTTGTAGAGCTTGTACTCCACGCTGTCCACCAGGGCCATCCAGCTCGCCTCGATGATGTTCTCGCTGACCCCGACCGTGCTCCAGACGTCGTGCTCGTCGGCGCTCTCGATGACGACCCGGACCCGGGCCGCCGTCCCCTCGCTGGAGTTGATGACCCGCACACGGTAGTCCACGAGCCGCATCTCCGCGAGGTGGGGATAGGCGCCGGTGAGGGCGCTCCGGAGAGCCGTGTCCAGGGCGTTCACGGGACCGTCGCCCTCGGACACCACGTGTCGGACGTCTCCCTTCACCTTCAGCTTGATGGTGGCCTCGGTGGAGGGCTCATCCCCCTCCTCGGTGACCACGCTGACCCGGTAGTGGAGGCGCTCGAACCAGGGCTCGTAGGTGCCCGACATCTTCCGGACCAGGAGGTCGAAGGACGCCTCGGCGGCGTCGAACTGATACCCCTCGTTCTCCAGGTCCTGAACCCGCTCCAGGATCCGGGTCATGAGGGCCCGGTCATGCTCCAGGCGATGGTGGGTGGCCTTGGCCACGATGTTGGACCGCCCCGAGAGCTCGCTCACCAGGATGCGACGCTCGTTCCCCACGGCCTCGGGGGGGATGTGCTCGTAGCTCTCCGTGACCCGATTCACGGCGTGGACATGCATCCCGCCCTTGTGGGCGAAGGCGCTGGAGCCCACGAAGGGTTGGTTGGGCCGGAAGTTCATGTTGGCCATCTCGTAGACGTACCGGGAGAGCTCGGCCAGCCGCCGCACGCCTTCGTCGTCCAGGACCCGGAAGTCCTCCTCCTTCAGGGCCAGGTTCGCGGCGATGCTGACGAGATCGGCGTTTCCGCACCGCTCGCCCAGGCCGTTGATGGTCCCCTGGACCTGCGCCGCACCCCGCTCCACGGCGGCCAGGGAGTTGGCCACCGCGACGTCGCAGTCGTTGTGGCAGTGGATCCCCAGGGGGCGCTCGACGGCGTCCATGGCCATCCCCACCCCCTCCTCGATCCACCCGGGAAGGCTCCCCCCGTTGGTGTCGCAGAGGACGACCGTATCGGCCCCGGCGTCGGCCGCGGCCCGGATCGTCCGGAGGGCGAATTC
>JBKHJU010000359.1:0-3126 GCA_046537985.1 Longimicrobiales bacterium | reverse complement strand
GTGGTATCCCCGCGTGGCCGTGTACGACGACGTCTATGGGTGGGACCTCACGCCGTATCTCGGAGACGGGGAATTCTACCTGGAGTACGGGAGCTTCGACGCGCAGATCACCGTGCCGAACGATTGGATCGTGGCCGCCACCGGCACGCTGGAGAATCCGGAGGAGGTGCTGTCGCCCGCCTCCCTCGAGCGGCAGCGGGGCGCCCGTGCCTCGGACTCGGTCACCCGGATCGTCACCGAAGAGCAGATCGCCGACGGAACGGCGACCCGGAGCGGTCCCGAAGAGCTCACATGGAGGTTCACCGCCTCCGACGTCCGGGACTTCTCCTTCGCCACGAGCCCGAGCTACGTCTGGGAGGCGCGGGGGGTGGAGGTGCCGGGTCGCGAATCGGGGCCCGCCGGTGGTGGAGCCGCGGGCGGAGAGCGAGCGCTCCTCCAGGCGTTCTACCGACCGGGGCTCACAGCCTGGAATCGGGGGCTCGAATACGTGGCCCACGGTGTCACCACCTTCTCCGAGTGGCTCGGTCCCATCGTCTATCCCCAGGTGACCATCACCGAGACCTCGGTGGGGGGGATGGAGTATCCGATGCTCATCTTCAATCCCTCGACGAACTCCCCCACGTCCCTGGCGGGGGTCACGATCCACGAGGTCGCCCACCAGTGGTTTCCAATGGCCGTGGGCACCATGGAGGCGAAACATGCCTGGATGGACGAGGGAATCGGGAGCTACTGGGAGGAGCTCTCCCTGGCGGCCCTCTACGGCCGGGAGCCGCCGGAATGGGGCACGACGAGCTCCTACCTGAGGGTGGCCGGTACCGAAGTGGAAGTCCCCCTCATGCGGCACACGGACCTGGTGAACCCGTACGGCGCCCGGGTCCTTGCCGCGTACACGAAGCCCGCCCTCGTCCTGGGGGCCCTCCGGTCCGTGATCGGGGACGACGCCTTCCAGGCGGCCTTCCGCGACTTCTACGAGAGCTGGACCTTCCGCCACCCCCACCCCTTCGACTTCTTCAACACCGTGGAACGGCACGCCGGCGAGGACCTGGACTGGTTCTGGCGGTCCTTCTTCTTCGAGACCCACGTCCTGGATCACGCCGTGGAGTCGGTGGAGGCGGCGGACGGAACGACCACGATCCGGATTGCGGACCGGGGCGAGGCCGTACTCCCCACGCCGGTGCGAATCGTCCTGGACGACGGGACCGTCCGGGACGAGTGGATCTCCCACCAGGACTGGCTGACGGGAGGAAGGGACCGGGATATCACCCTGCCGGGAGGAGTGGCCGAGGTGGTGCTGGATCCGGACGGGCTCTTCCCCGATGTGAACCGCGAGAACAACCGGTGGTCGACGCCCTGATCCCCGTCCGCGACCCCCCTCTCCCCGATCTCCGGGACACCCGACCGAGGACCCGCACCCACCGCGAGGCGAGGAAGGGCGCGAAGGCCGCGAGCTCGGACCTATGCCACCGACGCGGCCTCGTGGCGCTCGGCCGGGTCTTCGCCGGATTCGGAGATCCGCGGGCGGACCTCGACCATGACGTCGATCCCGGTCCGGACGCTCTCGGTGACGACGCAGAAATCCTCGAAGCGATCCAGGCAGAACTCGAGGGCCGACTCGGCTCCGGTAGGTCCGTCGACGCGGAGGACCACGTCGAGCTGTCCGATCCGCAGGCGGCCCCGTGCCGTCCGGGTCATGGTTCCGGTGACCTCGGCCCGAATCCCCTCGGGATTCACCTTCTTCTTTCGCAGGCAAAAGTGGAGGCTGGCGGCCAGACAGTTTCCCACCGCCGCGGCCAGGAGCCGCGCCGGGTTCGGGCCTTCCCCCTCTCCCAGGGGCTCCGGCTCGTCGGTGTGGAGGACGTCGACCCCCTCGAGGCCGAAGTCCACCGTGAACCGAAAGTCCCTGTCCTGCTTCACCTCGACCTCGAACCGAAGGTCGTCCGACGCCTTCGCCGCATTGCTCTTCATCGTGGAGCTGCCTCCTGTCCAACAGTCGCGTGGCCCGAGAACCCTGACTCCCGACCCAATCTGGCGGAGTCGGGAGCCGGTGGCTGGAGGGAGGTGGACGATCTTCGTGTGGGGAAAACCCCCTCGGGCGTCGCCGACGGGACCTCCGCCCCGGAGAATCCGAGGGCTACGGACGGGAGCGATGGATGGCTTGCCCCGCCCGATCGGCAGTGCACGACCCGGGAACCCCCCTTCTATCTTCGAGGTTGGACGGCCCTCCTCCGATTGGACGGCCTCCCACGCGCTCTCGAGCCCGGCCTCGCTCCGTGCGGCAGCGCCGTCTTCCATGGGCGCTGCGTCGCTGGGGTCGACCGAAGCTTCCGGGCCCATTACCGTCGATGCCGACACCATGGACCCCGACACCCCAGGCTTCCCCATCACCGTGAACCCCTCCGACCTCGAACGCTACCTTCACGAGCACATCCCCCTGACCGCCGCCATGGGTGTCATCGTGGAAGTCGCCGGACAGGGCCGGATCGTGCTCCGCGCCCCCCTCGATCCGAACATAAACCATCGAGACACGGTCTTCGGGGGGAGCGCGTCGGCGCTTGCCATCCTGGCCTGCTGGGCGCTGGTCCACCTCCGCATGCGGGAGCTGGGACACTCGCCCCGCCGCATCGTCATCCAGCGGAACTCCATGGAGTACGAGCGCCCCATCGAGGGGGAGTTCACGGCGGAATGTCGGGCGCCCGATGCCGGAGCGTGGGACCGCTTCCTACGGATCCTGGAGCGCCGCGGAATCGCCCGAATCGGTCTCGAGGCCACGCTCCATGACGAAGGTGTCGACGGCGCCCGGAGCGAAAGCGCAGCCGGACGGTTCGAGGGAGCGTACGTCGTCATGGAAGACGGCAAGGATCGACGGTAAGGACCAACGGACCAACGAACGACCGGCGAGACGAAGGAAGAGGAGTCGCGGGCGAACCGCGCTGGAAGAGCCCGCCCCCATTCGGGCGACCCCTCTCGCCCCGGCGATCCCCCGGACGTAGAATGGGCGGGAAGCCGATCCGATTCTCGAGGCGCTCTGGCGCCCCGCGAATCCCGACCCCATCGGGAGAAGCCCCTGCGGATTCCCACGAGCACCGCCACCGCCTTCGCACTCGCCACCTCCATCCTGGCCATCAC
>JBKHJU010000358.1:0-3129 GCA_046537985.1 Longimicrobiales bacterium | reverse complement strand
ATGCTCGACTCCGTGGCTTTCGTCAGCTCGCCGAGGAGCTGGGAATGGCGTCGCTGGTGGAGGTGCACGACGCCCGGGAGCTGGAGCGGGCCCTGGCGTCCGAGGCGACGCCGGTGGGCGTGAATCACCGGGATCTGGCCACGTTCTCGACGGACGTGCAGGTGACGTTGGGGCTGCTCGACGCGGTTCCCGACCACGTCACCCTGGTGTCGGAGAGCGGGATCTCGAGTCGGGACCAGGTGGAGCGCCTGGGAGCCCGGGGAGTCGACGCGGTCCTGGTGGGGGAGGCCCTTGTTCGGGCCGAGGATCCGGCCGAGGGGGCGAGTCGCCTGTCCGGCGTCCCGGCGGGGTCCCGCAACGGGTGATGCCGGTGGCCTCCCGATCTCGCCCTCAGGGCACCGCTCCGAGAATCAAGCTGTGTGGGATGACCCGCCCGGCCGACGCCCGCCTCGCCGGCGAGGCGGGCGCAGACGTAGTGGGTGCGATTCTGGTGGAGGGCTCCCGTCGTTTCGTGTCGACCCGGACCGCCCGGGAGATCGGGGAGGCGGCGGAGGTTCCCCTGGCCCTGGTGGTCTCCGACCTTCCGGTGGACTCCATGGTCCACGCCGCCCGCGAGGCCGGGGCTGCCGTGCTCCAGCTTCACGGAAGCGAACAGCCCCCGGTGGTCCGGGAGCTCCGGGCCCGCGGGAACTGGGAACTCTGGAAGGCGGCCCGGGTCCGCACCGAGCAGGACATCCTGACGGCTGTGGACCGCTATGGGTCCCTGGTAGACCTTCTCCTTCTGGACGCGTGGCATCCCACGCTTCGGGGGGGGACGGGCACGGCCTTTCCGTGGCGGGCCCTCGAATCGGTCCGGAATCGACTGCCTCCGGGGTCATCCCTGGGGGTGGCGGGGGGCCTCGATCCGGAGAACGTTGCCGAGGCCGTCCGCCGACTCCGTCCGGGGCTGGTGGACGTGAGCTCCGGCGTGGAGGTGGAGAGTCAGCCGGGCCGCAAGGACCCCGAGCGCATGCGGGCGTTCGTGTCGGCAGTTCGGGCGGCGGCCGGTGAAGCCGCGGAGTGATGGGAGCGCCGGCGCACCGGCATCCAAGACAACGGACAGACGAGACGACCACCATGACTAGCCATACCGGGACATCGACTGCGGGAGAGGCCGGCCCGCCGGACGGGAACGAGTCACCCGAGGGCGCGGACCGGGACCGTTTCGGCCCCTTCGGCGGCCGGTACGTTCCCGAGACCCTCATCGCGGCCCTGGACGAGCTGGATGCGGCCTACCGGCAAGCACGGTCGGAGGCGGACTTCCAGGACGAGCTCGACGCGCTGCTCCGGGACTTCGTGGGTCGCCCCTCGCCGCTGCATCGCGCCCGGCGCCTGGAGGAGGAGGTGGGTGGAGGGCCCATCTACCTCAAGCGGGAGGACCTGAACCACACCGGCGCGCACAAGATCAACAACACGCTGGGACAGGCGCTCCTGGCCCGCCGTATGGGAAAGCGCCGGATCATCGCCGAGACCGGCGCGGGCCAGCACGGCGTGGCGACCGCGACGGCCTGCGCCCTCTTCGACCTGGACTGTGTGGTCTACATGGGAGCCGAGGACGTGGAGCGCCAGGCCCTGAACGTGTTTCGCATGGAGCTGCTGGGCGCCGAGGTCCGGCCCGTGGAGTCGGGCACCCGCACCTTGAAGGATGCGACCAACGAGGCGATCCGGGACTGGGTGACCAACGTGGAGGATACCCACTACATCATCGGATCGGTGGTGGGGCCCGCCCCCTTTCCGCGGATGGTGCGGGACTTTCAGGCGGTGATCGGCCGGGAGACCCGGCGCCAGATCCGCGAGCTGGAGGACCGACTTCCGGCGGCGGTGATCGCGTGCGTGGGAGGAGGATCCAACGCCATGGGGATCTTCCATCCCTTCGTGGGCGACGGGAACGTCCGCCTCGTGGGGGTGGAGGCCGCGGGCGAAGGAGTTGCCAGCGGACGGCACTCCGCGTCACTTTCCGCTGGTCGGCCAGGAGTCCTCCACGGAGCTCTGTCGTACCTCCTGCAGGACGAGGACGGGCAGGTGGCTCCGGCCCACTCGGTCTCGGCGGGGCTGGACTACCCCGGGGTGGGTCCGGAGCACTCGTTCCTGAAGGATTCCGGCAGGGCCCGCTACGTGGCGGTCGATGACCACGCGGCGCTGGACGCCTTCCATCGCCTGTCCGAGCTGGAGGGGATCATTCCGGCCCTGGAAACGGCGCATGCCGTGGCGTACCTCCTGGGCGAGGGCCGGAGCGAGGTGGAGGACGGACCGGTGGTTCTCTGCCTGAGTGGCCGGGGAGACAAGGACGTGGCCCACGTGGCCCGGATCGAGGGGCGGGGCTCCCTCCTCTGAGGGACTCCCGGCGTGCCCGGGATCGACGCGCCCCACGAACATGGAGATCGCCGTGCCGGAACAGCTTCCAGACACCAACCGCCAGGACGCGGTGCTGGACTGGGAGGATCCCACCTCCCTCCCGGTGGAGGAGGTCCGGGAGCTCTTCCTCACGCTCTCCAAGGCCCTCCGCTCCTACCAGCTCTACGACCGCAACAACCCCGTCTACCGGCGATTCGTCGGGAACCTCCGCGACGCCTTCCTCAGGGTGTGGCAGACCCGCGACGACCTCCAGGTCATGGTGGAGGAGGATCGGTTCATCTGGATGGGGGAGGAGGTGTACCGGGAGGAGAACCGGACCGGCTCCATCGCCTTCCTCGTCTACCGGGACGGGATCCGCGATCTCACCTTCCGTCGGGGCATCGAGGGCGACGAGATGGAGGTGCTGCTGGACGTCCTCCACCGGGTTCGCACGGGGCGTCAGGCGGAGGACGACCTGGTGACGCTCCTCTGGGACCTGGACCTGGACCACCTGGACTACACGGCGGTGGACCTGCTTCCGGAAGGAACGCTCCTGCGGGCCGAGCGCCAGGACGACACGTCGGAGCTGGACGTGGGCGAGATCCTGGAACAGGAGCTGGGAGAGGCGGACCTCCCCACCGCCGAGGAGATGGAGGCCGGGGCCGAGTTCACGGTACCCGATGCCCTTCGCCAGATTCGACCGGAGGACTTCAACCCCGCCGTCTACGCGGTGGACGACCGGGAGCAGGACTATCT
>JBKHJU010000357.1:0-3131 GCA_046537985.1 Longimicrobiales bacterium | reverse complement strand
GACGGCTCCTCGTCGACGGACGAGGTCTCCTCGTCCGAAGGACCGTCGAGGTCCACGGTGACCCCGAGGTCCTCCAGGGGCTCCGGCTGCAGCCGGACCTCGCACGCCGCGAAGTTTCGATAGACGCCGGTGTCCGGATGGATCGAGTTCAACTCCTCTTCCAGCCGCTCCCGGGCCGCGTCCGACTCGAGGGTCACGTACCCTCCCTCTCCGGCCAGGAGCCGGAGGAGGGCGTGCTCGTAGTCCCCGTTCATCTCGGCCCCCACCCTCTCCCTGTGGGTCCGGTAGGGAACCAGGTTCTGGTAGATCTCGGCTACCGAGAAGCTCTCCTGCAGGAGCTCGGGCCGGGTCCTGCTCACTTCGTCCACGAGAGCTTCATAAAGGCGTTCGACGATGGAGGTTTCCGGGTTCATCGGTCTTCGTCGCTCGGCTCGTCTTCGAGAAAGAGAAGCCCCTCCTCCACGGCGGCCCGGAGAAAGCTCTCCGGATCCTGGAAGGGGACCTGGGCACCGCTCTGCTCGTGCCACCGCTCGGCCATGCGCCTCATGTAGTGACCCACGGTCTCGTGGGAGAAGCCGGCGTGGTCCCGCATCTGACGCACGATCTCCTGCCACGTTCCGCGGAAGAGATGGCCGTCGCGGCTCCGGATCCGGTGTTGCGCGTCGTCGACCGCGAGCCCCCGCTCGAAGAGCTCCAGCTGCTTCGGGTCGTCCAGCGGGCCGGCCGACGCCATGACTTGAGCCTCGACCTGGGCCAGGAGCCGATCGATGGCGTCGAAGCGGGACTCGAGCTCCTCCAGGCGCTCTTCCCACGGCGCGAGTCGGGCATCCCCCGATTCGATCTGCCAGAGAGCCCTCTTCAACTCGATGACCCGCCAGACCGCCAGGGAATCCCAGTGGTACTGGGGTGGGACCTGCTCGAACTCCCGAAGGGCCGCCTCCCAGTCTCCACGGTCGTAGAGTAGATGGGCCAGGTAGACGCGGGCCTCGTGGAGGTCTGGATCGAGCCGGAGAGCCCGGCGGATCTGGCGCCCGGATCCCACGTCGTCCCCGAGGCGGTGAAGGGAGTATCCCAGGGCGGCGGTGGCCTCGGCGCTGTCGGGGCGGGCCGCGGCGGCCTTGGCAAAGACGTCCCGGGCCTGGGCGTACATGTGCTCCCGGTACAGGGCCCGACCCATGCTGAGCATGAGCTCGACATCGTCGTCGTAGCCCATCTCCATGACTCGTCGGAAGAGACGCATCCCCCTCTTCTTCTCACCGAAGCGGAGCAGAGTCTCTCCCATTCCCACCAGGGCATCCTCGTGGGCGGGATCCAGGATCATGGCCCGCTCGAACGCCCGGCGAGCCCAGGCATACTCCTCCCGGGCCAGTCGGGCGTACCCCAGTCCCACGCAGAGCTCCACTGCGTTGGGGTAGAGGGAAAGTCCCTCCTTCAACATCTCGAGGGCCCCCTCATAATCCCCGTTGTCGTACAGCCGGTGTGCCTGCTCGTCGTATTCCTCGGAGCTGAGGAAGTGATCGGGCATCGCGGGCGTGCTCCCTGTAGTGCGCGAAATGGGTGCTTCGACCGCATATTAATGAGCGGCCCACCCACTCACCAGCCGAAGGTGGTCAGGCGGTCCTGGTCCGATCCGCCCGAGCGTCCTCCCACAGGTCTTCGACCTCGTGGCCCAGGGCCTTGGCCAGCGAATAGCGAGCCGTGGCGCCCTTGGTCCGCCCGTTCACGATCTCGCTCACGGCCTGGGGGCTGATCCCGATCTCGTTTCCGAGGGATTCGTAGGTGTAGCCGTGTTCCTTGATGATGCGCTTGATGCGCTCGGAAGTGGTCTCGGACAGCGTGTTCTTGGTCATATCTGGTTCCTGCGCTCTCGGACATGGTCGTTGGTGGTCGGTAAGACCATACATCGGCACCCGGGACGAAGGTCCCGAATGTCGAGAATGTCCTCTCACCTTCCTGCGGATTATCGCTCGGTCGCCCGCTCGTGAGACCCGGTCGCGGTCCGGTCGGGACCGTGGGGGATGGGAGGCCTGCAGAACCGGAGGCCCACCGATCGGAGTTCCATCAGGTCCTCCTCTCGCAACTCCGGGAATCGCTCCGCCAGGTACTCGATGGTCTCGGCCATCCACTCCTTCTGATGATCCGGCGATGCGTCGATGACCTGACAGTGATTGATATGGCTGAACAGCTCGTTGCGGGCTCGATCAAGAAGCTCTTCGCGATTTCCCACCGCAGCCTCCTCACGCCACCCCGGGTCATACGTCACGACCCGGACCGGTGATACATGCTACGGAGACAACATAGCTACAGCGCGTTGGAAGACAAACCGGGGCAGCCCCGAGGGGGGGTCGGGGACGCCCCGACCCTCCACATCGCCCCCGCGACCCGGGACGGCACGCCCTCGACGGTGGCGCCTCGCCGGGCGGGTCCTTTACTGTTGCCACCGTCTACGGTGGCCACCGTCGTATGCCGTCCCCCGCCGGCATTCCCGGGACGACGCCGACACGTGACCCGAGCAGGGAGAGCTGTGACGGACCGAAGCCCCCGACTCGAATCCGCTTCCATCGACCCGGTGAGCCTGGAGGTCTACCGACACCTCTTCACGGCGCTGGCCGAAGAGATGGGGGCGGCGCTCCGAAGAGCGGCCTTCTCGCCCAACATCAAGGAACGCCGGGACTACTCCTGCGCCCTCTTCGATCCCCGGGGAACCGGGGTGGCCATGGGCGACCACATGCCGGTTCACCTCGGCGCCATGCCCATGAGCGTCTCCGCCGCCCTGGAGGAGCTGGGCGAGCTGGAGCCGGGAGACGTGGTGTGCCTGAACGACCCCTTTCGGGGAGGAACCCATCTTCCGGACATCACCCTCGTGGCTCCCGTCCACGCCCGGGTGCCAGAGGAAGTCGATGCCGGCGACAGGGCTCGTGCTGCGCCGGCGGAAAAGAGCCCGCTTCTGGGGTACGTCGCCGCTCGTGCCCACCACGCCGACGTCGGCGGATCCACCCCCGGATCCATGCCCCTTGCGCGGGAGATCTACGAAGAGGGCGTGCGGATCCCTCCGGTCCGAATCGTGGCGCGGGACGTGAAGCAGGACGACCTCTGGCGGTTGATCGTCGCGAACGTCCGGACCCCCGAAG
>JBKHJU010000356.1:0-3138 GCA_046537985.1 Longimicrobiales bacterium | reverse complement strand
GGCGAGGACGCGGGAGTTCAGGGTGTCGGGGGAGCCCATGCCACCGGGTGCCCACTCCCGGGCGAGCACCTCCCGCTCCAGGTTCGCCACGGAAGCGTAGCCATCGAAGACCTGAAGCTCGTCGGCGATCTCGTCGAACTCGAAGAAGACCTCGATGCTCTCCGGCGAGCCGGGAACCAGATCCGGTCCCGTCGCCGTGGGAAGCTCGTCTTCGCATCCGACCAGGAAGCTCGTCGCGACCAGCAGTCCTGCGTATATGTATGACCTCAAGCTCGAATCCGTTCTCGCGTCAGGGGCGATTTCGTCGTGATCATCCACGACCGTCGTCCAACCAGATCCGCGGAAGCCTGGGCGTGAAGCCCGTGAGGATCTCGTAGCTGATGGTTTCGGCCCACCCCGCCACGTCCTCCAGCTCGATCGCCTCCGCTCCGTCCCGTCCGAGGATGGTGGCCACGTCGCCGACCTCCACCTCGTCCAGGCCCGAGATGTCTACCACGGTCACGTCCATGGAGATCCGACCCACGATGGGTGCGCCACGTCCGCGGACCAGGACTCGGCCCCGGTTTCCCAGCAGCCGGGGGAGGCCGTCACCGTAACCCAGGGCCACGGTCGCCCATCGCTCCCAGCCCCCCGCCACGTGGGTGGCACCGTACCCGACAGTGGAGCCCGGGGGCGCGTCCTTGACGTGGACGACCCGCGCCCGGACCGACACCACCTGCTCCGGAGGAGGAAGGTCGGCCCCAGCCCGCCCGCCGTAAAGGAAGATGCCCGGACGCACCGCACCGGCGGCGAGCTCCGGGAGCCGAAGAGCGGCGGCGCTGTTGCATCCGTGAAGGAGAACTCCCTCCGGGGGCTCGAGGGCCGTCACCACGTCCTGGAACCGTTCCCACTGGGTTCGGATCGACGCCGTATCCCCTTGATCTGCCGAATGGAAGTGGGTGAAGCACCCCGTCCAACGGAGGCTCTCGCTGCTCGCCAGGGCCACCACCGACTCACCCCACTCCTCCACCCGACGCCAGTCGAGTCCGGACCGTCCCATCCCGGTATCCACGTCCAGATGGAACGACGCCGCCACGCCCCGGCGGGTCGCCACCTCCTGGAGACGCTGGAGGGAGGCCACGTCCGAGACCGCGACGGTGAGGTCCGACTCCACCGCCCGGGCCAGCGCTCCTGTGGGAACGGGGCTCAGCACGAAGACGGGACGCCCCACTCCCTGGTCCCGGAGGGCCTCGCCTTCCTCCACGGTCGCGACCCCGTATCCCCGGGGGTCGAGGGGCTCGAGGATCCCCACGCACCGGCGAACGCCCAGGCCGTAGCCGTCGGCCTTCACCATGGGAATCAGCCCCACATCCGTTCCGACCCGCTCGCGGATGGTGTTCAGGTTCCGGCGAAGAGCTCCCGCCTGGACCTCCATCCACGCCCGCGCACCACCCTCCGTTGACATGGGGCTCAAAGATGTGAAGAGATACGGCCGGAGCAAGTGCGGGCGCCCCTTTCCAGTCGATTGGCGGCGCGACACGCATCCGGCGTCCCGAAACCGTGAGGTATCATGTCCGACCCCGGGAATCCATCTCCCGATCGACGCGGTGATCCAGAAGCGTCCGAATCCGTCTCCGAGCCGGGACCGGAGTCCGGGGCCGGGCCGAGGCTCGGCGAGGGCGCCGGAGAATCGGCTTCCTGGCCCGAAGTCGCCGGCGAGCTGGACCGGGGACTGGCCGTGGTCCGCCACCTCCGGGAGCATTGCCCGTGGGACGCCTCCCGGACCCCCCTCTCCCTGATTCCCCACCTCCAGGAGGAGACCCACGAGGTCTCGGACGCCATCCGCACCGGCGACCCGGAGGTCCTCGAGGGAGAGCTCGGCGACCTCCTTCTCAACCTGGCCTTCCAGGTGGTCCTGGGAGAGGAGAGGGGCCACTTCGACGCCTCGTCCGTCGCCGACCGCCTGGAGGAGAAGATGGAGCGGCGCCACCCCCACCTCTTCGGTCTGGGCGAGAAGATGGACTGGGAGGAGATGAAGGCCCGGGAGAGGAAGGATGCGCGGGTCACGGAGGAGCGCGCTGGTGCGTCCGACGCGGACCGCGATTCGGAAGTCCGGCCCCGGCGGCCACGAGGTGTCCTCCACGGTGTCCCGCAGGGCCTCGAGCCCCTCCTCAGGGCCCACCGGATCCAGGACCGCGTGAGCGGGGTGGGCTTCGACTGGTCCGAGCCCACGGGAGCGTGGGAGAAGGTGGCCGAGGAGCTCGACGAGGTGAAGGAGGCGCTGGAGCGGGTCCGGCACGCCCCCGACGACGAGGCGACGGAGCATCCGGGCGACCGGACCCGCGGCGACCCGGAGGCCGATCTGCGGGAGGAGCTGGGCGACCTCCTCTTCGCCGTGGTGAACCTCACCCGGCTGGCGGGCGCCCACGCTTCGACGCTCCTCCACGGAGCCAACGAGAAGTTCGCCCGAAGATTCGAGAGGCTGGAAGCCCTGGCACGGGAGCGGGACATCGACCTGGACGAAGCCTCCCTGGAAGCCCTGGACGCCCTCTGGGACGAGCTGAAGGCGGAAGAGAACCGCTAGCGCGCGTCGGGCGGGCGACACGTCACGGCCGCAGCCGGTTGATGAGCCTCGGGAACGGGATCAGCTCCCTCACGTGGGGACGGCCGGTGATCCACGCCACCGTCCGCTCCAGCCCCAGCCCGAATCCCGAATGGGGAAAGGTGCCGTAGCGGCGCAGATCCAGGTACCAGTCGTACGCCTCCTCCGGCAGCCCCTCCGCCCGGATCCGCTCCCGTAGCCGGTCCAGGTCGTCCTCCCGCTGGCTTCCGCCGATGATCTCGCCGTACCCCTCCGGGGCCAGGAGGTCGTTGCAGAGGACGGTACGGGGGTCCTCCGGGTTCTCCTTCATGTAGAAGGCCTTGGCGGCCTTCGGGTAGTCGTGGATGAAGACCGGCCGGTCGAAGGCCTCCGCCACGACGGTCTCGTCGGCTCCGCCCAGATCCTCGCCCCACTCGAGCTCGCTTCCCTCCTCCCGGAGGAGCTCCACGGCCTCGCTGTAGCTGATCCGGGGAAAGGGCGCCTCCACCCGCTCCAGGGCGGCCGTGTCCCGCTCCAGGGTCGCCAGCTCGTCGGCGCAGCGCTCCAGGGCCCGGCCC
>JBKHJU010000355.1:0-3156 GCA_046537985.1 Longimicrobiales bacterium | reverse complement strand
CCTCCGGACCGCCCGGCGGGGATCCGGGGAGGTCGGGGTCCCCCCTCCACCTCACCGTCGAACCGGTCTTCGCAACGCCCGTCGTCGTCCACCTCGCCGGTGGCCGCCGACGTTTTCGACCGGTCCCCGAAGACGTCGGGAAGGGCCACGGCCAGCAACTCGACGACGTCCTCCAGCTCGCAGACGATGCTCGCACCGTCCCGGATCATGGCGTTCGTTCCGCGGCTGGTGGGGCTGTCCACCTTCCCGGGAACCGCGAGGACTTCTCGCCCGAGATCGAGAGCGTGATCCACGGTGATGAGGGCTCCGCTCCGAGCCGCCGCCTCCACCACGACGACGGCGGACGAGAGAGCCGCCATGATCCGATTTCGCTGGGGAAAGTGGTGGGGAGCGGCGTGCGTGCCCGGGAGGAATTCCGACACCAGGAGGTGGTCCCGAGCCAGCTGCCGGAAAAGCGCCGCATTCGCCCGTGGAGACGGCACGTCGACCCCCGAGCCCAGCACCCCGAGGGCCTCGCCGCCGGCCTGGAGGGCACCCCGGTGTGCAGCCGCATCGACGCCCAGCGCCAAGCCGCTGGTCACGACGATTCCCGCCCGGGCCGCGGTGGCGCCGAGGATCTCGGCACTCCGGCGGCCATAAGCCGTCGCCCTCCGGGATCCCACGACGGCCACGCTCGGTCGGTCCAGGACCTCGGACCTCCCGCGCAGGAAGAGGACCGGAGGCGGATCGTGGAGAGCTTCCAGGGCCGGCGGATAGCCCTCCAGACCGAGCCCGACGACCCGAAGCCCCAGCTCCTCCACCCGCCGGAAGACCCGGTCGATCTCCACGTCGATGTCCCGGTCGACCGACCCGGTTCTCCGAGCCCGAGCCGCCTCCCGACCGGCCACTTCGACGAAGTCCGCCTCGGAGGCGCCCAACGCCACCGAGGCGCTCCCGAAATTCTTCACGAGGCGGGCCACGGTGTGGTCGCCGACCCCGGGAAGGGCCCGGAGTCGCAGAAGGTCCCGGATCCCCTCGTCGACCGCCGGGTCTTCGAGCCCCTTCCGTTCCCGGGCCGACGGGCGCCCGGTCGGAGATGGGCCCATCCCGGGTGCGGCCTCCACGGGTTCTCCCGTCCCGCGATCGTGGATCACGGATTCTCCGGCACCCACCATTCCTCGTCGGCGAAGGCCTCGTCCGCCTCCCCCTCGGCCTCTTCCTGATCCCGACTGCGCTGCCAGAGGGCTTCGAGCAATTCGTTCAGCCCCCGCCGGGACACGGCGCTGACGAGGAAGGTCCCCCACGCGTCGGGAGCATGGATCTTCGGAGGCTCGGCGTCGGCGGGCAGGAGGTCCGCCTTGGAGAGGACCAGGCAGTGGGGGATGCGTGCCAGGGCCTCGGAGTGGCCGGCGAGCTCGTCCCGGAGGAGGTCGTACTCTCCCTGGGGATCGTCGGAATCCACGGGCACCATCAGTGACAGGGTGCGGGTCCGCTCCACGTGGCGGAGGAACTGGTGGCCGAGCCCCTTCCCCTCGTGGGCGCCCTCGATGATTCCCGGAATGTCGGCAACGACGAAGGAGCGGAAGTCGGAGATCTGCACGACGCCCAGGTTCGGTTCCAGGGTGGTGAAGGGATAATCGGCGATCTTGGGGCGAGCGTGGGAGATGGTGCTCAGGAGGGTGGACTTTCCGGCATTCGGCTCGCCCACGAGACCCACGTCGGCGATGAGCTTCAGCTCCAGCTCGATCCGCCGCTCCTCGCCCTCCCCGCCCGGCTCCCAACGGGTGGGGGCCTGTCGCGTCGCCGTGGCGAATCGGGCGTTCCCGCGTCCTCCGCGTCCTCCCCGAGCCACGACGAGCCGGTCGTCCCCCGGGAGGAGCTCGCCCAGGAGCTCCCCCGTGTCGGCGTCCCGGACCACCGTGCCCGGGGGGACCGGGAGGACCAGGTCCTCGCCGTCGCGGCCGGTCCGATTCTTTCCCTGCCCGTGCTCCCCCCGCTCGGCCCGGTAGTGCTGCCGATAGCTGAAGTCGGCCAGGGTCGAGAGGTTGGGATCGACGGTCAGGACCACGTCACCGCCGTCGCCCCCGTCTCCTCCCGACGGACCGCCCCGGGGCACCCCCTTCTCCCGGCGGAACGCTTCCGCGCCGGAGCCTCCGGTGCCTCCGTAAACGTCGATGACCGCACGGTCGATGAACATGGCTGCCCGCTTCTGCGCTTCGTCGGTTCCCGGCCTCGTCGCTTTCCCGCTTCATCGCTTCCCGGCCTACCGTCCCCGCGTTCGCGACCCGATCCCCTCCACGATCAGCCGTCCCACGGCCCGGTCCCGGGCGTCGGTGATGACGGTCCGGGATCGCGGAAGGAGGCTGTCGAGCTCCTCGTCGTCCAGGACGTCCAGCTCCCGCAGTAGAGCCAGGAAGGCGGGGCCAGCCGCCCGATCCCCCCCGTCCTCGACTTTGAGAGCGATTCCCAGGCCACGGGACGGGAGACCGGCGCAGACCATCCCCTCGGCTCCGCTCTTCACGAACAGGCGATCCCCGGCGACCTCCATCAGATCGGTGTCCATGCGGGCCGTCCCCCCCACCAGGAAGGGATGTTCCGTCATCGCCCGGACGATCCGGGCCGGGGCGGACTCGCCGCGCGCCGCGGCCCTCGCCACCCGAGCGAAGATCCGGGCCGTCTCTTCCAGGGAGAAGGCGAAGGTGACGACACCGCATCCGTCCGTGGCGGTCTCGGTCTCGTCCTCGTCCACACCGGACCACCGGGCCATCTCGGCCGCCATCCTTCGCTGCACCGGATGGTTCGCCTCGCTGTACCCGGCGACCTCCCAACCCCTGTGCCGGGCCAGGGCGAGCATTCCCGCATGCTTTCCGGAGCAGTTGTTGTGGAGGGGACCGTACGCCTCGCCCCTCCGAAGGATCTCCTCCGCCGCCGCGGTACGGAGGGGAGGCCGAACTCCACATTCCAGCTCCCGGACCCCGGAACCGATGCGTGAGAGGATCGTGCCCACTCGCTCCAGATGCTCGGGCTCCCCCGAGTGGGACGCGCAGCAGACGGCGAGCTCCGCGTCGCTGAACCCGTAGCGCCCAGCCACCCCGTCGTCCAGCAGGGGAAGGGCCTGCAGGGGCTTGGCGCACGAGCGGAGGAAGGTGACCCGGGTCGGATCGCCCAGGGACACGC
>JBKHJU010000354.1:0-3158 GCA_046537985.1 Longimicrobiales bacterium | reverse complement strand
GATGTGATCGGAGTCCGGACGGTGCCGTCGGGGCTGGATCGGGAAGGGAATCCGGGAGCGAGTCACGTCGCGGCCATGGACCTGAGCGCCCGGGTGACGGTCCTTTCCGAGGGGACCCGGGGCTCCCTCTCCCAGGCCTGGCTCGAATGGCAGGGAGTGGAGTCCGAGAATCCCCAGATCTACGCCCTGGGAGTGAAGGAGCTCTGGGAGACGGCCCGGCCCCTGGACCGGGTCATCCACACCATGGGCTGGCCGCTCCCCTCCGACGCCTTCGGAGGAAGCTTCTTCTACCCCATGGGCGAGAACCTGGCCGCCATCGGGCTCGTGGTCGGGCTCGACTACCGGGACGCCCGCCTCGATGTCCACCAGCTTCTCCAGGTCATGAAGCGGCATCCTCTCTTCCGTCCGTACCTCGAGGGCGGGACGATGGTGGAGTGGGGGGCGAAGACCATCCCCGAGGGAGGATACTACGCCATTCCCGAGCGACGGCACGGGTCCGGGCTCCTGGTGGTGGGAGACGCTGCGGGCTACGTGGACGTCCCTTCCCTCAAGGGAATCCACTACGCCATGCGCTCGGGGATCCTGGCGGCCCGGAGCGCCTTCGAGGCCCTCAAGGTGGACGATCCCTCGGAGGAGGGACTCCGCTCCTACACCGGGACGGTGGACGCCGGCTACATCCGCCGGGATCTCCACCGCACCCGGAACATGCGTCTGGCCTTCAAGGACGGCTTCCTGGTGGGAAGCGCCAAGGCGGGGCTCATGACCGTCACCCAGGGGAGCTTTCCCGGCGCCAAGATCACCGTGGACGAAGATGCGAAGGAGCCCCGGGTGCCGGGTCCGGGCGTAGCGGGATTCGTCCCCGACGGCGAGCTCACCTTCTCCAAGGTCGACGCCGTCTTCAAGTCGGGGAACCAGACCCGGGACGACATCCCCTCCCACCTGCTCGCCCCCGACGACGTGCCGGGGGGGATGGTGGATTTCTACACCCACGTCTGCCCCGCCGGAGTCTACGAGAAGGACGGCGACCAGCTGGTGATCAATGCTCCCAACTGCATCGACTGCAAGGCCACCGACGTCCTCGGTCCCCGGTGGACGCCGAGGGAAGGGGGAGCCGGGCCGGCCTACCGGAGGATGTGAGCGTCATCTCGGCCGACGGAGTGAATGCAGCGGTGTTCGAACCGAGCGGGCAGCACGTCGATGAAAGCCCGAATCGCCCACCCCGACGTGACGGAGGACGCGGATGCGCCGCAGGTCCATGCCGCCCGGATCGGGCATCCCCGTCTCAGCCCTCCAGAATCCCCGCCCGGTCCAGCCAGTTGGCCACGTCGCTGGCGGAGATGATTCCGAGGAGCTGCCACTCCCGGGCCACGAGGACCCGACGGGTCTCGTTCTCGTTCATGCGCTGAAGGACCTCCGTCATGGACGTCTCGGGTGAGACGATGAGCGTGTCCTCCAGGGGCGTCATGACGTCGGCCACCTTTTTCACGCTCCAATCGTCCCGGTCGACCCCCTTCACCTGGGAGAGCGTGACCAGTCCGATCGGAACGCCGTCCTCCACCACGGGAAAGGCGTTGTAGGGGCGGTGGAGAAACCGCTCGTGCACGACCTGGTGCAGCGTCAGGTCCGGCTCGACCGATTCGGGATTCCGGCTCATGGCGTCGTCGGCCCTCACGTCGCCGAGCACCTGGCGGAGGAGGAGCTGCCGATAGCTGGACTGGGCGGCGTTGCTGAGAAACCATCCGATGAATACGAACCAGAGCCCGCCGATGAGGTTGCCGGCCATGAAGACCCCGAACAGACCGAGGCCGATGATCCCGTAGCCCAGCCACTTCCCGGCTCCCGTGGCCACGCGGGTCGCCTTACGGAGGTCGTCCAAGTATCCCCAGAGGATCGCCCGCAGGAGACGACCCCCGTCCAGGGGAAATCCCGGAAGGAGGTTGAAGATGGCGAGGGCCAGGTTCACGAGGCCGAGGTACCATGCGACCTCTGTGAACGCCGGGCCCAGACCCAGGGCGTGCCCCGCGGCCTCCAGCCCGTAGAAGGCTGCGGCGAAAACGAGGCTGGCCAGGGGGCCGACCCCCGCGATGATGAACTCGTCGCCGGGAGAGGTGGCCTCCGAGCGAGTCCGGGCCATTCCCCCGAAGATGAAGAGCGTGATCCCCTCCACCTCCACCCCCTTCATCCGCGCCGCCACGCTGTGGGACAGCTCGTGCCCGATAAGGGAGGCGAAGAATAGCACGGTTCCCACCGTGCCCATGACGAGGTAGGTGGCGTCGGAGAGCCCCGGCGCTTCCTGGGGAAAGACCGCTCCGGCCAGGGTACCGAGGATCAAGAAGAGGAGGATGAACCAGGAATAGTCCAGCGAGATCTCGAAACCGGCGATATCCACGAGGTGGATTCCGGATCCCGGGGTCTTCTTCGTTCCGCCCGCAGGGCGACGGATGGCGGTCTCGGTGGGTTCGGGCTCGGTCGTCTCTGGCATGGCGTCGTTCCCCTGACTCGCCTTCCCCGGGGTCAGGGAGCTACGCGGGAGCGGCCGGGAAGGTCCTCTTCTCCCTCGTCGCCGGACTCCGCGGCCCGGTCCAGGAGCACGACCCTTCCGTCGAAGTGCCGCGCCATCGTCTCGGCGTCCTCCCGGCTCGCCACGGCGTCCCCCCAGTGTATGGGAACCGCGACCTCGGCACCGCAGGCCTCCGCGGCCCGGGCCGCATCCTCGGGACTCATGGTGTAGTGACCGTCGCACGCGAGGAACGCCACGTCGCACCGGATCTGGTGCATGGAATCCAGGAAGTCCGTATGACCGGCGTGGTAGTAGGTGACGCCCCCCAGGGTGAAGACGTATCCGAGCCAGCCGTTCTCGGGGGGGTGAAACTTCTTCTCCCCGTTGTACGCCGGTACCGCCAGAACGTCGATCCCCTCGAGCTGCAGAAGGTCGCCGGGCCGCAGGAGATGGTCCGGCTCCTGGAGCTGCTTCTTCATGGATGCGGGAGCCACGACCATGGTTCCCGTTCCACGGATGCGGTCGATATCCGCTTCGGAGAAGTTGTCGTAGTGCGGATGGGTGAGGAGGATGTAGTCGGCTTCCCCGTCCTCGGTCACTCCCCAGGGGTCCACGAAGACGTCCAGGCCGCCGCGGCGAATCCGCACGGACGATTGCC
>JBKHJU010000353.1:0-3167 GCA_046537985.1 Longimicrobiales bacterium | reverse complement strand
CTCCATGGCCGGGCTCGACGAGTAGGTCAGGTATCCCAGATCCGAGCCGCAGATTCCGGCCAGGAGAACCCTGAGTCGAAGCCACTCGGTACCGGGCGGCTCCGGGTCGGGGACCTGCTCCATGCCGAGATTGCTGAGGCGCCCGAAGACCGCGGAGTCCGACACCCTGCCCAGGGTCCGTGCCGCGAGAAACCCGGCCACGGAGATGTCGAATCGGATGGCGCGCATGCGACTCCCTGTCGGACGGTCGAGAACGAGGCTGACGACGATCTTCCGAGGATCCGAGGCCTTCCCGGTCTTCCGACGCCGAAGGGGTCCCTCCCCGGGAACGGCACGAAGGATACCCGAACCCCGCAGGCCGGACCAGTATTTCCCTTCGGGACGGCGGAAGGCGGAACGGACGGATCAGCTCCTGCACGCCCGGGACCGGGCGGGCCCGTGGAGGGGTAGACTCCCGCGGACACCGTGTCCGAAGGCTTCGACGGTATTTCCGACACAGACGGGGGGATGGCAGGGGATGAAGACCGTGATCGTCGACGGGTGCCGCACGCCCTTCTGCAAGGCGAGCACCGATCTCAAGAAGCTCACGGCGGTCGAGCTGGGGAAGGTCGCCGTCCGGGAGCTCCTGGCCCGCAACGACCTGCCGGGATCGGAGGTGGATCAGCTCGTCTACGGAACCGTGGTACACAACCCCCACGCTCCCAACATCGCCCGGGAAGTGGGTCTCGGCACCCTGCCCGAGGAGGTCCCTGCGACCACCGTCTCCCGGGCGTGCACCTCGGCGAATCAGGCGATCGTCGACGCCACCAACCTCATCGAGATGGGGTACGCCGACATCGTCGTCGCCGGCGGCGCCGAGTCCCTTTCCCACATCCCCATCACGGTCTCCGACGAGATGTCCGAGGCTCTGGTGGAGGCTTCCCGCTCCCGGGGCGTGAAGGACAAGGCCAAGGCGCTGAGACAGCTCCGACCCCGGGATTTGCTGCCGGTCCAACCCTCCATCGCGGAGCCCACCACCGGCGAGACCATGGGAGAGGCCACCGAGCGGATGGCCAAGGAGAACGGAATCTCCCGGGAGGCCCAGGACGAGTGGGCCTTCCGCTCCCACCGCCTGGCGGCCGAGGGGACGAACGACGGGCGCCTGACCCGGGAGATCGTTCCGGTCTACGTGCCTCCGAGCTACGACGAAGTGGAACCCCGGGACAACGGGATCCGGGAAGACACCTCGCTGGAGAAGCTGGCCTCCCTCCCGCCGGTGTTCGACCGGGAGCACGGCACCCTCACCGCCGGAAACTCCTCCCCCCTCACCGACGGAGCGTCGGCGGTCCTTCTCATGTCCGAGGAGCGGGCACGGGACCTGGGATACGACGCATCGACGTTGATCCGGAGCTACGCCTTCACCGCTCTGGATCCCGGATGGCAGCTCCTCCAGGGGCCGGCCTTCGCTGCGCCCCTGGCGCTGGACCGCGCCGGAATCGAGATGAGCGACATCGGTCTCATGGAGATGCACGAGGCCTTCGCGGCCCAGGTCCTCTCCAACCTCCAGGCGCTGGCCTCGGACGAGTTCGCCCGTGAGAATCTGGGACGCTCGTCGAAGGTGGGGCACCCCGACGAGGATCGGATCAACGTCATGGGGGGCTCCATCGCCCTCGGCCACCCCTTCGGCGCCACGGGTGGCCGTGTGACCACGACCCTCATGAACGAGATGGACCGGCGGGGAGTCGAGCTGGGCCTGATCACCGTCTGCGCGGCCGGCGGAATGGGTTTCGCCATGGTCCTGGAGCGCCGCTGACGACCTCCTTCGCCCCGTTCCACTCTCCGAGTCCCGGGATCGGGCGTGGACGCACTCCGGGGGAGCAGCGGCTCCCGGGCTACTTCTCCTCCCTCAGCTCCCGCTCCAGCTCCCGGCGCGTCTCACGCCGCCGCTCCGCGTCCCGGTGCCGCCGGCGATCTCCTTCCGTCTCCAGCTCGAGGGGTCGCACGGGCACCGGACGGTGATTCTCGTCGATGGCCACGAAGGTGAGGAAGCAGGTGTTGGTGTGCCGCTTCTCTCCCGAGAGAAGGTTTTCGGCGGTCACCCGGACCCCCACCTCCATGGACGTGGTTCCCACGTAGTTGACCCGAGCCTCGCAGGTCACCAGCTCGCCGGCGTAGATGGGCTCCTGGAAGTCCACCCGATCGATGGCCACGGTCACGCAGGGACGGCCGGCGTGACGCAGGGCGGCGACTCCCGCCGCTCGATCCACCATGGAGAGGATCACACCGCCGAAGACGTGCCCCAGGTTGTTCACGTCCCCGGGCATCATCAGCTCCGAGACGACGGAGTCGGACTGAGCGGGAGTGCGAGACTCGGGACTCTCTGCGGGGTCGGTCATGACCAGGGCTCGAGGGTGAGAGTAGGAAGCGGCCGAATCCTAATCGAAGGTCGCCGGTTGCACGACCCACGGTCTCCGCGCCAAGATCTTTCCGGCTCGGCGCGTGGGATCGGCCGGCCACCTTCTCACCCCGGAATGCAAGGAGAACCGGATTGAGCGACGGAGGCTTGTCTTCGAAGGACACCATGAGGAGGGTCCAGTGGCTCGGACTCCTGGGGGGGGCGGCCGTGTTCCTGCTCATGGTGATTCTTCCGACGCCCGGCGGCCTCTCCCCGGAGGGGTGGAGCACCGCGGCCACCGCGACCCTCATGGCCGTCTGGTGGATGACCGAGGCGATTCCCATCCCGGCCACGGCCCTGGTCCCCCTGGTCTTCTTCCCGGCTCTGGGCGTTCTGGACATGTCCTCGGCGGCGGCCCCCTACGCCAACGAGCTCATCTTCCTCTTCATGGGAGGGTTCTTGATCGCCTTCGCCATGGAGCGGTGGGGGCTCCATCGACGTATCGCCCTCAAGATCATGATGGGCGTGGGCACGGGCCCGAGGCAGCTCGTTCTCGGATTCATGCTGGCCACCGGCTTCCTCAGCATGTGGATCTCCAACACGGCCACGGCGGCCATGATGTTTCCCATCGGGGTGGCCGTGGCCGAGATGTTTCGACCGGCGGACACGGAGGGGAGATACGAGTTCGGGATCGCCCTCATGCTCGGGATCGCGTACGGGGCCTCCATCGGAGGCGTAGCCACCCTCATCGGAACTCCGCCAAACGCGGTCCTCGCCGGTGCCGCCTCCGAGA
>JBKHJU010000352.1:0-3180 GCA_046537985.1 Longimicrobiales bacterium | reverse complement strand
GAAGAGGGCCACCAGCTCCACTTCCGGATGCTCCCAGAGGAGGTCGATGCCGGAGGTGCCGCCCCGTCCCACGCCGGTCTGGTTCGTGATGAGCCCGATCCGCCGGCCCCGGAGCAGGTGGAGGGAGTCGGAGAGGACGACGTCGATCCCGGGCCGAACCGGTCGGGCTTCCCCGGCCACGCCGGCATCTGCGACGCCCGGTTGGGCGAGAGGTGACTGCGCCTCGGAGTTACCGGGTGATTCGCCCGATTGCCCCGAGTCCGCGCCCCCGCAGGCCATGGCCAGAATCAGGGCCGGAATCAGGCCCGATCCGGCTGGTGCGCTCCATTGTGGCGCCTTCGACGACGACATAAGTTTCACCGATACGGTGGACGTGGATACTAGAAGCCGAGTGCCCGTCGGCGTCCACCGATGAAGCTCGACGCCATCTCGGAGCCCGTCAACGCCGCTTCCTCCTCCTCGGCCGCTTCCGTGCATCCCTCTCTTCGGTCCCTCCTCCCACCCGTTTCCGTTCTCGCTGTGATCGTCCTGGCGGGATGCTCGGGAATGTCCGGAGGGGAGAGCCAGCCCCACCCCGAGGGCGGAGGGGACGCCGGAGAGGCCCGGGAAGTGTCGGTGGCGAACGCGGCGGCCGACGCGGTGGGCGAGGCCCGGGCGCAGCCCGTATCCGTGCCCGGTCCTCGTGAGATCGAGGAGGGGAGGGAGGATTTCCCGGCCGGGATCGAGGTTCCGGAGGTTCCCTTCCGGCTCACCGACGGGACGGCTCCCCGCAGTGCGGCAGGGACTCGTGCCGGGAGGTCGACCGGAGGTGCCGACGGGACCGGGGTCGCCGCCTCCCCCGACCCGATCCCGGGCTCGATCTCCGGCTCCGCAGCGGACTCTGCGTCGGGCTCCCCGTCCCCCGGGGCTTCCGGCTCCACCCTCGTCACTTCCGCCGCGCCCGGTGCCTCCGGAGACACCGGAGTCGAGGCCCCCGCTCCGACGCCCTCGCTCCCGACGCTCCGTGGAGCCAGCGGAGCCTCCGCACCATGACCCTCTGGGAGAAGGTGGGGCAGATGCTCATGCCTCTGGTCCTGGGCGATTTCGCTCCGGAAGGATCCGAGCGTCACGACGAGACGGTCCGGATGATCGAGGAGAACGGAATCGGAGGTGTCATCGTCTCGGTGGGCTCGCCCACGAACGTGGCCGTGAAGCTGAACGACCTCCAGAGCCACTCCCCGGTTCCACTTCTGGTGGCGTCGGACCTGGAGAACGGAGCGGGGTTCCGCTTCGACGGGGTCGTCCACCTCCCGGGAGTCGTGGACCTCGGGGGAGCGACCCGGTTTCCACCCCTCATGGCCATCGGTGCGACGGGCCAGCCCCGATTCGCCTACGAGGTGGGGCGGGTCACCGCCCGGGAGGCCCGGGCTCTGGGCATCCACGTACCCTTCGCACCCGTCCTCGACGTGAACAACAACCCGGAGAACCCGGTCATCAACGTCCGGGCCTTCGGCGAGGATCCGGACCTCGTGGCCGAGATGGGCGTCTCCTTCGTCCTGGGCCTGCAGGACCACGGGGCCCTGGCCACGGGTAAGCACTTCCCGGGCCACGGCGACACCTCGATCGACTCCCACGTGGACCTGCCGGTGATCCCGGTGAGCCGGAACCGGCTCGAGGCGGTGGAGCTGCTCCCCTTCCGGAAGGCCGTGGCCGCCGGAATGGGCGGCATCATGACGGCCCACCTCTCCGTACCCGAGCTCACGGGCTCCGGCAGGCTGCCGGCCACCCTCTCCCCGCCCGTGATCACCGAGCTGCTCCGGGACGACCTGGGGTTCGACGGTCTCGTATTCACCGACGCCATGAACATGGACGCGGTGGAGCGGGACTTCCCCGGGGGCGAGGCGGCCGTCCGGGCCGTGGAGGCCGGCGCCGACGTGATCCTCATGCCTCCGGACCTGGAGGCGGCCCAGGAGGCCATCGTCTCGGCCATCTGGTCCGGCCGGATCGACGAGGAGCGGATCGACGCCTCGGTTCGACGAATCCTCCGGTTGAAGGAGCGGATGGGGCTTCACCGGCAGGCCGAAGTATCCGTCGGCGCCCTGACGCGCACCGTGGGCGTGCCCGAGCACACGGACCTGGCCCGGGAGATCGCAGAGGAGTCCATCACCGTGCTCCGGAACGACCGCAACCTCCTCCCCCTCCTGGGAACCCGCTCCGCCGAGGTCCATTCGGTCATCTATCGGGGCTCCAGCGACCTCCTCGCAGGGAGGCACTTCGACGCCCGTCTCCGGGACGTCTACCCTCGCCTCCGGACCATGCGGATCGAGCGGGACTCGCCGGACGGGGATTACGAGCGGATCGAACGCCGCACCGGGGACTCGGACCTGGTGGTGGTCTCCCTCTATGTGAGTTCCGTCTCCCGGAACGGCGATCCCGTGCTTCCCGACGAGCTCGTCGATTACATGGAGACTCTCGAGGCTCGCCGGACGCCCCACGTCGTGGTCTCCTTCGGAAATCCCTACCTGATCACCGACATTCCCGGCGTTCAGGCGTACATGCTCGCCTGGGGAGGGGGCGAGGCGAGTCAGGTGGCCGCCGCCCGGGCCCTCTTCGGCGAGTTTCCGATCCGGGGTCGGCTCCCCATCGACATTCCGCGCTTCTTCGCCCTCGGAGAGGGCCTCGGGTTCGGAGAAGGAGAGGTGGCGGAGCGAGCGGGTGAGCGGTAGGCGGGACCGTCGCGGCCGCCGCGGTCGCGCTTTCCGGCAAGGTCGCAGCTCCACGTCCGGGGTCGTGTGGCGATCCGGAGTCGGATCCCGTGCCGGGTCCGGCCTCGCACCGGACGTCCGATCCGGTCTCGAGTCCGGTTCCGGATCTGGTCTTCGGTCCGCATCTACGAAGCTGACCTTCCTCGGGATCCTCGCCGGGCTCCTGTGGTCTTGTGCCGGTAGTCCCCCACCGTCGCCGAGGCCCGGAACCGCCCCCGTCGTCGAGTCGTTTCCCCTGGCCGAAGCGCCCGACGCCGAGGGTCGGGCCTGGGTCGAGGAGACCCTGGAGGGGATGACCCTCCGGGAGGAGGTGGCCCAGCTCGTTTTCCCCTGGATCTCGGGGGCTTACGCGTCTCCCTCCAGCCCCGAGTTCGAGGACGTGCTGGACCAGATCGAGCTCGGGGTCGGGGGAGTCCTGATTTCCATCGGCCTGCCC